>JACQXX010000037.1 GCA_016208495.1 Acidobacteriota bacterium
AGAGTTGGTGCCGAGCATACCAAACGAAGAGTAAATGACCCTGAAATCCGGACGTGGACGCCGCGCTGGAGGGTCAAGGAACTTCTTTTGGCACGTCATCTGGCGTGGAAAAAGGCCCGCTTGGAACCGCCTGAACGCCCGATGGTGGAGTCACCACCGGATGACGGGAAGGTAGACTGTTGCGGGGCCGACTCAAGAAGCTGGTCAACCGGAAGCTGGGGCAACCGGGAGGACACGACCTGTCCGCAGGGGAGAGCGCCAGAGGCTCGTCACGACCTGCCAGCCACTCTGAGCGCGAAACTTCCGAAGGCAATCCGCTCACGCGGCAAAACCGTCGGAGCAAAGCATATAGCAACTTAATATGTTTTGTGGAACAGTCCGCAACACAGGCGCTCCAGCCATCGGATTTGCTGGACCGGGCTGAACCCCGGACAAAGAGCGGGAAGCCAAGTGCTTCGCCAACGGAAGCGGTTTCTTCGAGGCTGGTCAGTGTCCGGCTTTCGGGTGTGAGTCCTGAGAGCAGCGGGTAAGCGCGGTCAAATTCCTGGGCGGTCAGATGTTCATCAATCGAATTGATGAGCCGGATGCCTTTTTTGAGCGCTTTGGTGTAAATCGCCGCGTAGCGTTCCGCCGATGGAATGAACCCAATCCACACGCCCACAGTTTCGGTTGTCTGTTCCGGGATATGCCAGAGTGCATTTTCAGCCGTTTCACACACTGAAAAATCACTCGGGATGAAATACACCTTGCATCCAGCCATCTGTGCGGCATCGGTCAAGTCGAGGTTATTTTGCTCGCTCGGCGTGGTTGGATTTTGGAGCGTGGCTTCACTGAGGATGATCATAGGATTAGGGTTTAGGGGCATAAGCGCCAGGATAAGAAAGCCAGTGCCCTTTCCGTTGGTATTGAATGATGCTCTTGTAGGATCTGGATTCGATCCTGGCCGTGACCGTGGGCTTCGCACCACGGCTATTAAACGACGACCCTCCGGGCCTAAAACCCTTATCCTGGCACTTATGGGTTCAGGGGGCAGGAGGTTCGAACCCTTTTTCGTTCTTCTTGTCCTTCTTTGTCTTTTGATTTTCTGGAACTCGAATTCCTAAACTGCTTCATATCCTGGCGGGTTACCATATTTGACCCGATTCCAGGCTTGTTCGAACAGCAGATGATGCGGTTGGAGCGGCAACACGAGGTTGAATGGCATTTCGTAGGTGCTGCCTGTTTGCCACACAATACCGTAGAGCGGCAGTTTCCAGGTTTCGAGCGGTAAATTCGGCGTTTTCAAAACCGTCCAACCACCTGGGAGAAAGAATGTACGTCCGGCACGGGCGCGTTTGGCTTCCATCAGAAGCGACCGACTGACGAGTTCTGCCACCGCTTTTTTGGTACGTTTGGCTTCCCAGCCGTTCCATTTCTTGAGGTTGCTGGTGGTTGGTTCAGCCAGTGCCAGAACCTGAAGGTATAAAATCGTAGCATCTTCGCTGAGTGCAAGCGTGGTTTTGACTTCGGCCACGAGTTCCGGAGCGGAATAGAACGGGTTGGTTTCCCATTGTCCAGCCGGCACGGGTGTTGACCGGATGCGCTCGGCGATTGCGGCCATTCCTTCCGATTTGAGCTGAGCAATGTGATTTGGCCGGGCCTGAAAATTGGCGCTCTTCGCAATTTTGTTCAGCGCTTCGAAGTCTATCACCTTCGCTGGACGAAAACAGACGCCAAAGGAGCCGGTTGTCATAGTTGGGTGCATTTTCAGAAAAGCAACCATATCTCCGGTGTCCCGGCCTGTTATTGATGCTCCTGCTTGTTGTTCAAACACCTGGTAGGGTTCATCCCCAAAGGCTCGAAGTGCGATATCTCCTTCATTTTGTGAACTTACCCAGCGAAAGCCAAGATCCACCAACAATTCAGGGTTTTTGAGTCGTTCACGGCTCAACTGAAAAACCTCAGCGCAATTGGTACGGAGTGCATGGCCCACAGGTAAGTTTTCAAATAAGAACGGCACCCAGTAGGCAATCGTCGTGGCTACGTCGTGGCTAAAATGTCGAGTTCGCCAGTGAGGATTGACCAGATGTTCATCCGGCGACAGCGGTCTCACTGGCTTACAGGTCTTGGAGTAATAAGACCAGTCACTTTGAATTTCCCAAACTACGTCTGTTGTGAGGTACCCCAAATTCTCAGGTCTTGAAATCAACTGCAGGAGAAGACTGGTTTTGAGCGGCAGCCTTTTGAGTTTCTTTTGAACCAGAGTTCGAATGGCGTCTGAGACGGAGATTCGCTTACCAAACCGAGTATTCCAGACGTGAGCCAGACGTGACACCAGGCTGGTTTCATCATCTGGCCCCGTGCCCAGCGGATTCCACAATGTCTCAACTGCCTCCGGCATAATCTCGGCATAGAGTTCCAGACTGTCTTCAGTCGAACACTCAGCGCTCAACTCTTCTTCGCGAGCGGTGTAGGCCATTCCTTTTTTCAACCCAAACTGGGTGAGAAACGCTTGAGGAAGAAAATTGGGTTCATACAACGACACATCAAAATGCAAACACCCAAACCACAACAAAATCGCAGCAGTTCGACTCAGACCGGTTTTTTGTGAGAGCGTTTCAGCAATTGTTTCACTCCAGGGAATCCCTCCGCGTTGACGGACCAGTTCGACGAATGTACGAATGCGTTCTGTACCGTTCCAGCTTCTGATTGGAATACTGGTATGGATAATTGTATGACCCAGTGGCTTAAAGTCTCCGATTGGTGCCAGCTCCAGAGCTGAAAAGGTGATTTTATATTCAGCCGCCTGCCATTCCTTGGCGACGCGGGTGAAATAAATATTGCCATTCTCCACGAATGCCGAGAAACTCCCTGGTCTCTTCCATTTGGCATCTTCCTCGCTAGAACTGGTACATGTGCCTTTGAAAAACCGAAACTGGAGTGTGTCGTCCGCAAAAATGGTGTTGGCCCAGCTTTCAAGGAAGTCCAGGATTTCAGAGCTATGCACCAGTGGACCATCCAGCGCTGACTGATAGTTCACCGCTGCGATAAATGCTGGCCCACCAATTTTTCCCATCAATCGAATGAAATGAAAATCTGATGAGCTTAATGGGCAAGCCTTCAGTTTATTCAGTTCTTCTTGATTCCCAAGGTATGCTGCCCGAAACCAGTTGCTGATTTCTCCGATATGTTTGCCGATGGATTTGCCCTGGTTTGAGTTGGAATAGATTCCAAAGGGTTTCAAGGCCAGGTTGATCTTTTCATCGAGTGGAAATGGAATCAGATCAAGATTTTCAGCTTCAACAACAGGAGCTGGTTTGGGAGGTGACACCAGTTTGTGTAATTTTTTGTTCAAAGTGGCTGTCTCCAGGATGATTCCAGCGACCCCGCGTTTTAAATTTGAATGCGTTAATTCTGGAAGTAGATGCGACAGTTTCTCGACAAGCGAATCAAGGCTTTGCTTGAGATCAGCTTCAAGGTTGAATACTTCTTCGATCCCAAAATCGAATAACAGGTGTGCGGTTTCGTCCGACAGCTTGCGCAGGGCAAGTGACCCGGCTTCATCGCGAACTTTGAGAAAATGCCACCAGACAGGAGGTAAAAACTTATAGGTCCCTCGGGCATACTCTGAGTTAACGTTTGGTGAATAGATATAGGTGCCGATGCGCCCTGATTCAGCCAGGTTCCAAACAGTAACACTATCACGATGTGGGGCAACGGCATGAAAGTCTTCGCATCCAGGAAATTTGAGCATGGCCTGAATGGTTGAATCCCCAAAATCTTTTCTCAAACTCCGTCCATCAATCCCCTCATATTCACGGGGTTGAAAGGCTGTTCCTGGTAGTTGATCCCATTTTCGAGAGCGCCACCCGGCCATCCCATCACGACTGCCGAGCAATGTTCCTTCCAGCTCCTTGGGTAATGGAAACAACTGGACCCGCTCAAAATCAATAGTCGTGCCATCAATTTTATATTCTTCGATAAATGCCGGCACCGAAGCCCGACCTTCTTCATCAGTTTGTGGATTGAATTCCTGGTAGGCATAGGCCCCCAGCTTCTGGACATACTGGTAACGCCAAAATGTCGAACCATCAAACAAGAGTTTAGTTTGAACCTTGATGTTTGGCTCTGTGTCACCAGCTCGTACCACACGACCACCAAAGGTAAATCCACCACCTGGGACTGGAAAGCTCAATCCTTCCAATGATGAGGTGTCATATAAGGCTGGGATTGTAAACAGAGTGGCCGGGTCATGAGACCAGTATGCTTTCGATTTGTCGTTTTTATAGTTCATAACCAGAAGCTGACCATCCACAAATCGTGCTACCCGAATTGGAAACTGTAGTTCGAAGACCCCCACTCTTCCTGGCGGTCCGATGACTATGGCCTGCCTTTGATTTGAAACCACCAGATAGGGAAATGCGCCTTGAAAGATCAGTCCTTCGTGTCGGCGAATGCTTAAGTCATCAATGGCGGCTTCCAGCTCAGGCCATCCAAATTCATCCATCACACCACCGCGCAATGTGCGGCCTAACCCTGGTGAAAGATTGACTTTTTTCAGCCGTTCAAAAATTTCAGGAAATTCATTCCATACCTGTGGAGAGGCAACTTTAGACAACTGGCGCAGGGCATCACCAATATCAAGAAGGAGCCCTGTTTCAATAGTGGTAATTTGCTGGTCAAACCACGCCTGTCGGACAGGTCCAAGACTTTTTTTCCTGACCGAAAGCAAGCGAAATGGTTCAGAATGAATAATCAAAGAGGCAAAGCTTTGATGGACCAGTGGGAGAAATCGCGGATCCTGGGCGACAAAAATCGGATCACGTTGAAATTCAGATGCCTGGGGTGGTTTGAGCCAGTTGTCCCATTTCAACTTTGTTCCTTCGGTTGGATCGGCAATTGGAATTTCCAGTTCAAGAGCCTGATCCAGCAGATCAACATCAAGACCATGATTTGGAATCGCCAGTGATAAAAGAGTCTTTTCAGCTTTGAGTCGATAGGTCATTTGCCTCAGTAATTGAAACAAGCGTACTGGCGGGTAATGGGTCCACCAGCTAGTCGTATGGACTACTTCTTGTTCAAACCATCGGGCGGCACCTTCTTCCGGTTTTGTTTCCGGAGTGGATGAGTCGGCTGGCATCCACAGTGATTCCAATGCCTTACAGTCATCCAGAAAATCAAGCCACCAGATGTGGAACTCCATCGGAGAGTATATTGAGCCGGGGAACAGATTTAATAAAATGCCTCGAATCCGGGGCGATTTCCTGGCCATTGTCACCAGCGGTGCCCGATACGCCCGCCAGAATTGCGGCTGGGCACGGCCAATCACGGATGACTCGATGATTTTTTCAAGTAGTGTCTGATCTTCCTGGTCAATATCCAGTCCAGCCTCAGCGGCAAGTGCGCGCAGGTGTTTGGCCATACCTCCCCAGGGCGGCAAGCCACCACTTGTTCGCCGAATACACAGTTCCTTAAAATATTCATAAGCCTTTGCCGCGCCATATTTTCGGCGCAATTGATCCGCATACTGGGTTAATGCGGAGGTTCGAAGCGCTCCGGCCAGGGCAAATTCCAGAAATGTTTCGCGCCGCTGGGCTTCATCTACTGGCAGGGCGTAGGTTTCTTCCGCCAGACGGGCTTTTTGAAAGTACTGGGCCGCCAGGGTTGGACTTCCCAGGTCAATGAACACACGCCCAACTTCTTCAAAATAGGATGGAAGAAAATGCGGGACAGCCCGTTCTAATCTGACAGCCAGATTGTCAAAACCCTCTATCGCCGCACTCTTTTTCCGCCGGGCCGTTTGGGTGTGCTGGCGCATTTCTTTGACTACGTTGAGCGCAAACGAAGCGTGATCTGGATGGTGAACCAGTGCCCAGCCGGGAAATCCAATTGCCCGCCGCCGTTGTTGGGCCAGGCTGGCTGTGATGTCAGGTGCATCAAATCCCAAGATTTCCATTTCCCGATCAATGCCGGGTGCCAGCACGTCGGCTACCAGCCGCGTCACGATTTGACCCGGAAACGCCCGGTGGCGATAGGTTCGGGCACTAACCTGATCAACCCGAACCTGTTCCGGCACCGGCACATCATGGAGAGCAAGCCCACCAGAATGAAGAATTTCGAGCGGTGAAATCGAAATACCGGGTGTTCTCTGGGCAGGATGCGTTTCAACTGTCTGGGAAATCAGTGGCTGGGGTGACTCCTGGCTGCTGAGTTTTCGAGCTGCGAAAATAAGTGCTGCCATTCGGTTGCCTTCCGAAAACGCAACCGGCCCCACATCAGCCACTTTAAGAATTTTTCCGGAGTCATCCACCCATTCGAGGTTGCCAGTAACCATTGACCCGCTTGAGGAGTCGGTGATGGCATAGCGGGCTTCAATCAGATGCCCACCTTCCCACACCGGACAACGAGCGTGCCCGGCCTGCAATCGGAAGCCCAGTTTCTGACACCGTCCCCAGACATAGCCAAATTTCGAGAATTTCCCATTCGCATACGTGTCCAATCTCTTTAAAGAAGAGAGACTGGCTGGTCGTGGCCAAATTTCCCGAAAAATCTGGTCAATGCCTTGTTTGATGTTTAATTCCACGAGCAATTCTCGAAAATCATTCAGGTCTGGCAACAAAATCGGATGGGGAATTAACATCAAGGGCAGGGAAGTCCACCACGTTTCGCCATCCAGGTTGACCAGCCCGAGTCCTTTCTGAGAGTCAGCACCGCGCAACAAACCTGCCGATTCAAACTGAATCGGGACTGTATGATCAACAGGACTCACGACTGTGTTTTCAAGTGCTTTGCGCCAGGTCAGGTCTTCCCAGAGGGCCTCAATGATCCGCCTCGGCACCGGGAGCGACCGCAACATCCAGCTTTCAACGGTCTGCTGGCACGCCTGTTTGTGAAGTTCGAGAAACTCAAGGGTTGATCGAAGTTGTTCTGCGACCTGGCTTTCTCTGACTGCTTTGGGAATCGAAGTCAGGCTTTCGCCCGCTGCATTGCGACAGATGAGTTTCTGACTTTTGATCGCCAGCGCGTAACCATTTTCAAGTTCAATCCATGGATATTCTTGGGGTTGCGTATTTTTTGATTTGGCCATGTTGAAAACCTTCCGGTTGGGGGGACTGGTAAAAACTCCACCCGCTGACGCAGGTGGTGCTGACTGGTTCAGTATGAAACGGCTAGACCCGTTGCCACTTGTCCGCCATAATCTCTGGCAATCCAAACATTCACCTTCATTCCCACAAGGAGAGTAAACGCACACTTGATGAAACGCCTTGCCGTTACGGTTTTGCTCCTACTCGTGCTGAGTTCAATGGCTCTTGGACAAAAGCAAAAAATTTTCCCGTATCCAATTCATAAAAAACAACTTCCCAACGGTCTTAAACTGGTAGTCGTGCCCTTTGACAGCCCCGGTATTATGGCCTATTACACCGTGGTTCGGGTTGGTTCACGCAACGAAGTCGAGCCCGGCGTCACCGGATTTGCCCACTTCTTTGAACACATGATGTTTCGGGGCACGCCGAAATATTCAAATGAGAAGTATCAGGCCATCTTGAAAGACCTGGGGGTTGATTCCAACGCCTTCACGTCAGACGACTGGACCTGCTATCACAGTACCGCTCCGGCCAGCGCGCTTGAAACCATTATGGATATGGAATCAGACCGCTTCCAGAATCTGAAATATTCACTCGAAGATTTTCAGAAAGAAGCCAAGGCCGTGCTTGGTGAATACAACAAAAGTGCCGCGTCTCCATTTCTGGCGATCAATGAAGCCGAACGCGACACCATGTATAGCAAACACACCTACAAACACTCAACGATTGGGTTTTTAAAAGACATTGTGGATATGCCCAATCAATATGACTACAGCCTCAAATTCTTTGACCGGTTTTATCGTCCGGAATACTGCACGGTGATGGTGGTTGGCGATGTGAAGCCGGAACAGTTCTTTAAACTGGCTGAAAAATACTACGGTCCGTGGAAACACGGCAACCACGTAGCTGATATTCCGGTCGAACCAGCCCAATCCGGAGAAAAAGTCGCTGACATCCCGTGGAAAGGTCGCACGTTACCTTATCTGGTGGTGGCATTTCACGCGCCAGCATTCTCAACTGAAACCAAAGACAAAGTGGCGCTCAATCTGCTGGCGAAACTGGCCTTTGGCAACACGTCGGCGCTCTATCAAAAGCTGGTGCTTTCTGAACAACGCGCCGATTTGCTCGCCGCAAGTGCCGACGACAGCCGGGACCCAGGTTCATTTGAAATCTACGTTCGGGTCAAAAATGAAGCCGAACTGGCCAAAGTCCGCGATGAAGTCTATGCCAAATTGGAAGAATTAAAAATCAAGCCGGTGGATGACGATAAACTGGCCGAAGTGAAATCAAACTTCCGCTACAACTTTGCCATGCAACTGCGAACCCCAGATGAAGTCGCCTATACACTTGGCAACTACATCAAGCTGACGGGTGAACCCGAAGCCGTCAACAAAGCCTTCGAACTCTATGACCAGGTCACTCCGGCTGACATTCAGCGCGTGGCCCAACAGATTTTCACGAAAGAAAACCGCACCGTTTTGACATTGAAAGGAGGGAGCGCGAAATGAAGTTCACCACTCTTTTCAATCGTTTGATGCTGGGGCTGGTGGTCACGGGAATGATGGCGCCAGGACTGGTGCAGGCAATCGGGCCGAAAACTGGTCAATCAAAAGCCAAAAGCGGCATCAGTAAAGTGGTGCTGCCCAGTCAGTCGCCATTGATTACCATCCGGGTGATGTTCCGGGCTGGTTCCGCCTATGATCCGCCAGGAAAAGAAGGCATCGCCAAACTGACCGCCGGGTTAATCGAAGAAGGTGGCAGCCAGTCAATGACCTTTAAAGACATTCTCAAGAAGCTCTACCCCATGGCCGCCGATGTCTCGGTCAAAGTCGAAAAAGAAACCGTGACGATGGTCGGGGAAGTCCACAAAGACCACCTCGACAAGTTTTATGCGATTTTTTCTGACGTGTTGCTCCATCCCCGGTTTGAGCAGGCTGAATTTGATCGGGTCCGCGAAGATGCGGTCAATTACTTGAAGACCTCGCTTCGCAGCACCAACGACGAAGAATTTGGCAAACAGACGCTTGAAACCGAAATTTTCCGGGGCCACGCCTATGATCACGTGATCGGTGGTTCGGTGCGGTCGCTCAACGCGTTGAAACTGGAGGATGTGAAAGCGTTTTACCAGGAGTATTACACCCAGGCCAACCTGATGATCGGCGTGGCCGGCGATGTGCCCAAGACCTTTGTTGCCCAGATGGAGAAAGATTTTTCAGCGCTTCCCGTTGGAAAACCGGCAGACCTCCGGGCTGGAACCATCACGCCGCCTTCGGGGCTGGAAGTCACGTTGATTGAAAAAGATACCGATGCCACGGCGGTTTCACTCGGCTTCCCGGTCAATGTGACGCGCAAAGATTCAGAGTTTTACGCCTTGCTGGTGGCCAATTCCTATCTTGGCGAACACCGGACCTTTAACGGTGTGCTGATGCAGAATATGCGTGGCAAGCGCGGGTTAAACTATGGAGATTATTCCTACGTCGAGCACTTTGTTCAGGAAGGCGGCTCGACCTTTGCACTGCCCAACGTGCCCCGCCAGAAGCAATATTTCAGCATCTGGATCCGACCCGTACCAAATGCCGTCCGGTTATTTGCACTCCGGGAAGCAATGTGGGAAACCGACCGGCTGGTGAAAAACGGGATGACTCAGGAACAATTTGAATCAACCCGCAAGTTCCTGCTCAATTACAGCCGGTTGTGGGTTCAGACATTGAGCCGTCGTTTGGGATACCGAATGGATTCAAAGTTTTACGGAATTGAAGATTACATCCAGGAAATCCAGACGCGGTTACCGAAACTCACCCTGGCCGAAGTCAACGCCGCAATCAAAAAACACCTCAATTCACAGTCATTCAAAGTGGTGATGATTACGCGTGATGCCGAGTCGCTCAAACAGCACATGCTCGCCAACACAGTATCACCCATGAAATATGACAGCACCACTCCGGATGATATTCTCAAGGAAGACAAGGAGATTGAAAAATTCCCGCTGGCTGCCACTGAGAAGAAAATTCGGATTGTGAAGGCTGAAGAGATGTTTGAGTGATTGAGGGGTCAGGGTTCCGGGTTCCGGGTTCCGGGTTCCGGGTTCCGGGTTCCGGGTTCCGGGTTCCGGGTTTTCAAATTTGGGTCCTTTTCGTCCTTTTTGTCTTTTTCTGTTTCTGAACCCGGAACCCGGAACCCTCATCGGTGCAATTATGAAAGCCATGATTTTTGAGCAAGTCGGTCAACCGCTTCGAATGGTTGAACTTCCAGACCCGGTGCCTGGCCCGAAGCAAGTACGGTTGCGGGTTTTAGCCTGTGCCGTATGTCGGACAGATTTGCACGTGGTGGATGGTGAACTCCCCAATCCAAAGCTGCCACTGATTCCTGGTCATCAAATCGTTGGCATCATTGAAGCGGTGGGTGAACAGGTGACGCATCTCAAACCTGGTCAACGGGTTGGTGTGCCGTGGCTTGGTTCGACCTGTGGCATCTGCCCGTTTTGCCAGCGGGGAAAAGAAAACCTCTGCGATGACGCCAGATTCACCGGCTATCATCTGGATGGTGGCTATGCCGAACAAACTGTTGCGGATGAACGATATTGCTTCCCGATTCCAGAAGGCTACCCGGATTTGCAAGCCGCACCGCTGTTGTGTGGCGGACTGATTGGCTATCGGGCCTTGCGAATGACTGAATCGGCTCAAATCCTGGGGTTTTACGGCTTTGGTTCAGCGGCACATATGTTGATTCAGGTGGCGCGATACCAGGGCCGGCGGGTGTATGCTTTCACCAGAAAAGGCGATAGCGAAGGACAGGAATTTGCGCGAAAATTGGGGGCCGTTTGGGCTGGCGACCCAGGTCAGGAAGCTCCAGAAAAACTGGATGCGGCGATTCTTTTTGCCCCGGCGGGAGAGTTGGTGCCGGCAGCACTGCGGGCAGTGACCAAAGGTGGGATTGTGGTCTGTGCTGGAATTCACATGAGCGACATTCCGTCGTTTCCATATCGGATTTTATGGGAAGAGCGGGTGATTCGGTCAGTTGCCAATCTGACCCGTCAGGATGGCGAGGAATTTCTGGAAATTGCTCCGAAAGTGCCAGTTCACACTGAGGTTACGGTGTATCCGCTGGAACATGCCAATGATGCCCTCAATGATTTGCGTGCGGGGCGTATTTGCGGAACGGCTGTGCTGGCAATTCAGTAGAGGGAAAATCAAAAGGAAGGCAAGAACGTAAGGACGCTGTTGCTTTGAACCGCGTCCTACTCAAACACCCGATCATAAATTTCCGTCATCTCAAGTCGGCACCCAACCGAAGTCAGTTCCACAACTCCCTGTTCATCAGTTGTTTCCAATCTACTCCATTCACCTGATTCCTGTTTGATAAACTGGATGACCTGCCGTTTGGTCGAATAAATCACCAGATACTCTTTGACCGAAGGAATCGCCTGATAGATCTCCAGTTTTCTTTCCAGGTCGCGCTTTTCCGAAGTCGGAGAGATAATCTCGACCAGCAACACCGGGTTTACCAGAACATCAATCCCCTGAATGTTTTCAAAGATGGCTTTGCCACAAACGGCTGAAGCGTCTGGGTAACGATACGGAGGAAAGATGGGGGTTTTGACGGCTGAATCTGCGGTATGAACACGACACGATGAGCCTCTAAGCTGGCTAAACAGATTACCCGCAACATTCATCGAGATTTCACCATGCTCTCGGCTACCACCGCTCATGCAAATGATTTCTCCATCCCAGTATTCATACCGGGCGTCATCTGCGTGTTCGAGAGCGAAATATTCTTCAAGCGTGTAGAGATGAACTGGATTGGCAGACATAAAAAACCTCTGTGGGTTGAAGAAATCGGGCTGAAGAAATCGGGCTGAAAACAGATGGAGAGAACTTGGGTTCAATGCTAGACCCGATCATAAATATCCGTCATCTCAAGTCGGCACCCAACCGAAGTCAGTTCCACAACTCCCTGTTCATCAGTTGTTTCCAATCTACTCCATTCACCTGATTCCTGCTTGATAAACTGGATGACCTGCCGTTTGGTCGAATAAATCACCAGATATTCTTTGACCGAAGGAATCGCCTGATAGATCTCCAGTTTTCTTTCCATGTCGCGCTTTTCCGAGGTTGGAGAAATAATCTCGACTAGCAACACCGGATTCACCAGAACATCAATCCCCTGAATATTTTCAAAGATCGCCTTCCCACAGACAACTGAAGCATCAGGATACCGGTACGGCGGAAGTTCAGGTGTTTTGACGGCTGAGTCACTGTTGAATGCTTCGCAGGAAGACCCTGTTGTCTTTGAAAACAAGTGGCCATTCACATTGCGGGCAATGCGACTATGTTCCTTGCTGCCGCCGCTCATACAGACGACTTCGCCTTGCCAGTATTCATAGCGGGCATCGCCAGCGTGTTCGAGGGCGAAATATTCTTCAAGTGTGTAGAGATGGATAGGATTGGCAGACATAGGATTTAGGGTTCAGGGTTCAGGGTTCAGGGTTCAGGGTTCAGGGTTCAGGGCTGAAGATTTTTAACCTGAAGTTTTTAGGTTAGATCTGTCTTCAACCCCGGTCTTTTCAGCCGTATACCATTTTGGATTGACTCCCTTGTATTATGGCAAGGCTAAAACCATTTTGGAATGAAATCCCCGCATTAGAAAATAGTCAGTAATTCAATCAAATAAAGTTAGTGGACTACTGACTACGATCTACTAACTACAAACTGGTATAAATTATTGAAAAGATTGTATTTCCCTGAACCCTGAACCCTGAACCCTGAACCCTAAATGGTATTAGTCCTCATCCCCATTTTCATCTGGCGCATTGATCTCCGGATCATTTGGGGTGGCGCGCAATCCTTGCCGATCTGCCCCGTGGAGCGTTCCGCTTTCTTCGATTACAAATGAGCGGCGTCCAGATTTGTTGTATTCGTTCGGGGTGGCATAGAGCGCAAAGACCGGCGGGCGCTGGTTGTTATTGACGACCAGTTCCAGGCGATAGCCCTTCACTTTGCCGCTCGCAATGTCAGTCCCGACCAGTCCTTCACGGCGCAGATCATCCAGCGACATAGCATAGCGCACCTGTTTTCCATTACCGATAAAGTATTGAGCCTGGGAGTTTTGAACGTTGCGCAAAATCTGCATGATTGCTTCTTCATTGGATTGGATCCGGAGCGCAACCAGTCGCTCAGGGCTGAAGAACTCATCGAGTTTTCCGCCTTCGGCAATACTGTAAAAAGAAGCAATCTGCCAGGGCTTATCTTTTTTCTTTTTGTTTTTGAGCAAAATCACCTGATAGGCAAGGGCGGCTGGTTCGCCTTCAAACTGCGTCAGCCGAACCTCGATGATGGAAAGGTCTTCAGAAACAGCCGGACCGGCAATTTCTGAAAACTGAACTTCTCCGGAAATTTTCCCACCGGAACGGAGCTGAACACGTCGCTGACCACCTGCGCCAGTAATGACTTCGGTGCGGATTCCGGTTTCGGCCAGTTTGGTCAACGGGTGATTGCTCAAAATAGCGCGTTTGATTTCCGCGTACCCGCTGGCATCGGTCGTGGCCATATTGGCAAGCACGGTCTGGGCGCTATCAGTCATAAAGCCACGGATTTTGGTGTCATCATTATTAAAAAATGCCTCTACGCATTGAATGACCACCTCCATCGGTTGCGGGCCTTTGTCTGCCGCAAGTACACTGGAATTCGGCAATCGAACCGCCAGTGGCGCAACCATCAAAAAACACATCGCGACCATCAGGGTCACTTTCCATCCACGCACAAACACATTTTGAAACGGCATATTCGAAACAGTCTCTTTCGGAAGTTATTGTTTTTTTAGTGGTTAGTGATGAGTGGTTAGTGGTTGGTATTTCCTCAAAATGAATGACTAACCACTCATCACTCACCACTAACCACTAACTCACAGCTTATGCACCTTGAAGAAAAAGTCTCCAGTTTACCAACCAGTCCGGGATGTTATCTGCACAAGGATAAATCCGGAAGGATTATCTATGTTGGAAAAGCGAAAAACCTGCGCAATCGGGTTCGCAGTTATTTCCAGGAATCGCGGGCATATGATGCCAAAACCCGTGAACTGGTGTCACGGATTGTTGATTTTGAGTTTATTGTCACTGATACGGAAATCGAAGCGTTGATCCTGGAAAGCAATCTGATCAAGGAATACAAGCCTCGCTACAATGTGATGCTCAAGGACGATAAACAGTATCCCCACTTGAAGCTAACGTTAAATGAGCGATTTCCCCGTGTGATTAAAACCCGGCGTGTGCTCAACGACAAGGCGCTATACCACGGGCCCTATTTGCCGGCGTCGCTGGCGCAGCAGACATTAAAGCTCATCAATCAATTATTTCAACTTCGAACCTGCGAGATTGAAATTGATGGCAGACGCGAACGGCCCTGTCTGGAATACCACATCAAGCGCTGTCTTGGTCCATGTGTCAAAGATCTCTGCTCGAAAACCCAGTATAATGAAGCAGTTAAGGACGTGAAGCTGTTTTTCGAAGGCAAGAAACAGGATCTGATTGTCAGTCTGCGCGAACGAATGGAGAAAGCCGCGGAAGATCTTCGGTTTGAACAAGCCGCGCGCTATCGAGACCAGATCAAGTTGATTGAACGGCTTGGGGAAGAGCAGAAAATGATGCTCAAAACAGCGGCGGACATTGATATTTTTGGGTACTTTCGCGAGGGTGCCCGGGCCGCACTCCAGTTGTTTACCATGCGCGACGGAAAAATCATCGGGCGACGCGAATTTTTCTGGGAAGATTTGCCGCTCGAAGGCTTTGACCCGCGTGACTTTATTGGTGACGCGCTCAAACAGTACTACAGCCTGGGCAACTATGTCCCAAGTGAAGCCCACGTTCCAGTTGACTTCGAAGACCGCCCGTTGCTTGAGGAATTCCTCACCCAGCGGCGTGGCACGCGGGTGAAAATTCTCGATCCGCAGCGTGGTCCGAAACGCGATTTGATTGATCTGGTGGAACGCAACGCCAGGATTTCATTTGACCAGCGGTTTCGGGTGCTCAAACCCGATATGCAGAAAGTGCTCGAAGACTTTGCCGACACGCTCGAATTGCCTTGTTTTCCTGGCCGAATCGAGTGCTTTGACATCTCGCACATTCAAGGCGCTGAAACCGTGGCCTCAATGGTGGTATGCGACAACGGCGTGATGAACAAGGCCGAATACCGCAAGTTTATGATTAAGACGGTGGAGGGCATTGATGACTTTAAATCAATGAAAGAAGTCGTCGGGCGCCGGTACAAGCGGCTCTTGCGGGAAGAAAAACCACTTCCGGATGTCGTGCTGATTGACGGAGGGAAGGGTCAGTTGTCAGCCGCCGCTGCGGCGATGCGTCAGCTTGGGCTCGAAGCCGTGCCGATGGTGGCAATTGCCAAGCGCGAGGAACTGCTCTTCGTCAAAGGCCGCGAACGCGACCCGGTGCGGATTGATCACCATTCGCCGCTGATTCACCTGGTCCAGATGGTTCGTGACGAAGCCCACCGCTTTGCCGTGACCTATCACCGCAAACGCCGTGAAATGCGGGATTTCGATTCGGAACTGCTGGCGATTCCTGGCGTCGGCCCCAAGCTCAAAACCCGGCTGCTGCGCAATCTTGGCAGTCTGGAGAATGTCCGGCGGGCATCCGAAGTTGAATTGACGCCGTTTGTCGGTCCGATCAAAGCCAAACAGATTGTCGAATATTTTGCCACCCGGCGAGCTGAAGAGGCTGAAGTCGCTGTGTCACCAACCGATGATGTGTTTGATGAGGAATTTTGGTTGGAGTGAGTAGCCAGGGTTCAGGGCCGAAACCAAGGGATGAGGGATGAGGGATGAGGGATGAAAAAAATCCCTTGTCACCTTGTCATCTTGTCATCTTGTCCCCTTGTCCCCCTGTCACCTTGTCATTTTGTCACCTTGTCATTTTGTCACCTTGTCACTCTGTCACCTTGTCACCCTGTCACTTTGTCACCCTGTCACCTTGTCATTTTGTCACTTTGTTATCTGGTCGGTGATGTCACGCCAGTGGACTATTTCTGGAAAAGGTTGTTGATGGCGAAAAGCCAGGAAGACCTCAATCACCTGCTCAATTGTGAACCACTCGTTTTGGGATAATCGAAGTTGACTTCCCGCAAAGCTGAGTACCGCGCCATCAAATTCCAGTGGAATAACAGGTTGTTCTTGGAAAGCTCGGAAAATACGCCCAGTTTCAGCATTTTTGTACTCAACAACACAGGTCGCTCGACCACCTCCGACCTGAACCCAGTTTCCCTGAGCATCTGTCAGCGACGCATAGGCTGACCGACCATAGCTTTTGAGAAACCGGAGTTGACGGGCGATCTGGTTGTCAGACGGATGAATCAGATCTTTGGCATTTTGTCGCTGAAAAAGCATTCTTCTTTTAGAAAATAAACGAGGCGGATGACTGAAGGATTTTCTTTTGTTGAATTACCGTTCAGCAACTTGAGCAAATAAATCACCCTGAATCACATTCTTCCGCCGATGATTATGAATTGAGACCACTTTGAAATCATCTGCCGAGGCTTCAGGATTTTCCACAACTTCATTACCCCACTGTGTCCACCCTGGTCGTGGATTACGGGCAAAAAGCTCAAGGTAGGGACCCAAGCTGCAAGCTTCAATCAGAGGATAAAGTTCATCTGGTTTGCGTGAATGTTCGCGTTTTTGGGTTGCGACAAGGTTCACCTGGCGGCGTCCGGGTTTCAGCGTTCGCATACTTCCACGAACACCAAACAACACCAGTTCGGTGACATTGCGAAAGTAGAAACCAACGCCTCGACCATCCGGGCCACCATCTTTGCGGATCTTGTACCACACCAGGTTGGTTTTATAGGTAAACCCCCAACGCTTCATGGTTTCCAGTCCTTCAGCGAGCAAAGCATTTGGAACCCAGAGGTAAAGATGGCTTGTTGCTGCAGCAAGTTGAGACACCGGAAGCTCATAAATTTCTTCAAATTCGAGGGTTGGGTACCGCAATAAGCGTTTGTGCTCAGGTGCCATTTTTCCGGTTCGATTATCAAATCGCCAGGGGGGATCTGCAAGAATGGTCTGATAGGTTCCAGAGACTCGTTGGAGCAAGTCTTGTGCCGCAGTTGGCTGGATCATGCGCGTGGTCCTTTCAGCGTTTAGGATTTTGAAAACCGGGTTCCGGACAGGCATTTTTAACTTGTAGCCAGCAATTGCCTGAAGACCAGCTTGTGGAAAGCAAAGCAACATTGATCGGCGGAACCCGGAACCTGATATCCTGGACCCTAAATGGTATTACCACCGGAAATCATTGTTGATCGTCAACACCTGCCGGGCGAGTTCGGCGGAACGCGGTAGACCTTTTTGGGCGACATCCCAGACCAGTTCGGAATAGGGTGCCAATCCGAAGTTATCCAATCCGGCCAGGATCTGATACACCGTGTTGTCCGGGTGGTTTGACCATTGTTCCAGGGCTTGAGCCAGTGCTTCGCGGGCGCCGTCTTCGCTGGTGCGACCAAGTGCCCAGGCGGCCATTCCAGCGTGGGGTGGGTCAGTTTTCAGGAGTTCACTGAGGGCAGCAATTAAGGCAATGGATTCTTCTTCAGTCAGTGAATGGTGCAGCAAGTCAGGCGTCAGCATGGCTTGATAGAAGCCTTCGTTTTCAATCGCAAACGTGTAGCGCTCCAGCAGAAGTCCAGCCTGGGTAATGGCTCGCAGAATGGGCGAATCACCTGGAGTGGTACTTCCTTCTGGCGGTACCTGGCGACCGGCTGGTTTTCCCTGGATTTGATCGAGGAGATCAGAAATGAGAACGCTGATCATTTCGAATGAATCCTTTCAATGGACAAAGTTGACCGGCATTTACCGAAGAGCCTGGTCTGATCGGTTACAATCAGTCCTGAATCTCCGTCTGTGATCTGAATTCGACTTCCTTCCTGGTCACTTTGAAGCATACCTTGAATGTGCTTGTGATGGGGAATATTTCACCGCATTCCAGGCTACCTTGTCCACAAGATTTCGGTTGGGGAACAGTGGCATCCCGCTGGTATTGAATTCAGGGTTGATCAAGGATTACCTCATTCGTCAGCAGACAATGCGACAGGTCTATTTTATGATGCCCAGGTGCATCAAGCGAAAGATTTGAGGCCCGCAGGGGCGTCATCGGACCGTGGTGCGAAGCCCACGGCCCCGGCCAGGACGGGATTCAGGCCCGACACAAACGTTGTTCAATACCAGCGGAAAGGACATGGTTTTCCTTCTCCTGGCGCTTATGCCTTGTCACCCTGTCATTTTGTCATCTTAGGCGTGATGGTGATTTTTTGCTCGCGGGTACATTTCCCCGTGGAGTCAATGCCACGCACCAGATATGTTCCTCTGGGTAAAACCAGTGCTGGCTGGTTGCTGGGGGTGGTGATCAGGAGTTGATCAACGGGCACTGCCTGAACGCCTTCTTTGGCATGAAATGCCTGAATCAGAACGGGTAATGATGCCTTGAACCACTCCTCTGGAATTGTCCACAGGTGTTTGGATGTGTCTCGCAGCAACCAGTCTGGACGGCTTTGCCGATAGCCGGTTCGAGGATGGAACACCTGCATATCGAAATCGGCTTTGGAACTGGCGCTCACAAAAAACTGTGCCTCTGGGTTTTGAAAAACGGTCGGTGTTTTGACGAGTCCGGCTTCAGTCGCATACCGATAGACGGCTCCTTCAAAGTCTGGGCTGCTGTGCTCCATCATCTTGATCTGGTCAATTGTAAAAGGCGTGATGCCGGTGAGTTCCTGAAATTTCTGGGCCATGCTCGGCGCCGTGGCTGAGAACCCACCCTTTTGAATATGGGCATACCCTGCATAAACCACAATTTTGGCCTTTGGGTTTTTGACCAGAATCCGATCCTTTAAGTTTTTCGCCTGCCCGGTTTCCCGCTCCCGGATGCATTTTTCAGGATCTGCAGCATCAAATTCACAGGGAGACAATTCCTCATAGCCAATCGGAATGTAGCCCAATTGAACCGCCGTTCGAATTAAATTTCCAAAAACTGGTTCATCCGAGTAGAATCCAGTTTTGGTATAGAGCGGGAAGCCCCGTTTCGATAAACCGGTCATTTCAAGATGATCGAATGTCTCAGCCGCGAAGTGGGTAAATCCTTTTCGCCGCAGCACTTTTAACACATCAATCATAAACTGCCGGTGCCGGGCTACGTGGTGGGCTTCGTTGACCATAATCACCTGGTGCTGGTCGGCAATTGTTTCAATCGCTTTGATCGCATCCACCGGTTTGAAGTTCTCCAGAACCGCCGCTTGTTTGGCAATATCGTCACGCGATTTTGGTTTCGGAGGCTGGCCCATTGAGTCCATCCAGGCCATTGCTTTTTGATGGTCACCAGTCAGGCTGCAGTACCAGGCTTCATTTTGGATATATGACGAGGCCAGGTTTGAGTTCAAATAGGCGTTTTCTTGATGGTGGAGTTCAGTCATCGCCACCAGCAACTTGCCATGATCGAGTGTCTGACGGGCATCAAATGCAATTTTATACGGGCTGGGAAGTTGCTGGGCTGGTGGCTCACTGGTTTGGGCAATTGCAGTCAGAACATTGAAAGAAATCGTGAACAGAATCCAGCCAATCACGAACCGATTGTTTTTCATATGAACACAACACCTTATATTTCAGCAATTTATCAGTTGTGGATACCAGAAAGTAGCACTCGCCTGATTGGACACCGCGATACCCACCTCTTCAGCAGGTTTATACATGGCAGTCAGTGTGATTTCAGTCAAGATAAAGTTGGTTTCCTTCGTTGGCAGCAATTCTTTATTTCCAAACAAAGAATTCCTGCTACTGGCGACTGGCTACAAACTGGTGCGAGTTGATTGCCTCTGAAATGAATGTAATTTCGTGCAACTCAACCCAATAACCACTTGTCCTGGTCGTTTTTTGTGCCTAAGATACGTGTATCCAGCAAAAAACTGAAAAGATCCTTAATCCGCATGTGGGGCGACTCTGAGTCGGAAAGTTGCCCAATTAGCCCACTGAAAACACCATGCGCCTGGAACCTGATCAAACAGGAGGAGTGATAATGTCTGAGAATCGCGTTTTCAGGATGAAATTTGCAAAGGTTTATCCGCTGTATGTTCAAAAGGCGGAACGCAAGAGTCGGACAAAAGAAGAAGTTGATCAAGTCATTTGCTGGTTGACGGGTTATGACCAGGCAGGATTACAACGGCAAATCGAACAGGAAACTGATCTTGAAACCTTTTTTGCTCAGGCACCGGGTATTCATCCAAAAAGCGAGCTGATCAAGGGTGCGGTGTGCGGTGTGCGTGTGGAAGAAATCGAAGATCCGCTGATGCAAAAAATTCGCTTTTTAGACAAGCTGATTGATGAACTGGCAAAAGGAAAAACGATGGAGAAGATTCTGCGGCAATGACTTGTTTCACCACACAGACCGGATCTGATTTTAGCCAGTGCGTGCATCGGATGCGTTTGGCGCTACTGATGTCAACCTTAGAGGATTGAAATCAATGTCGATAAAACTCTTAATTGCTATCTTCTCTTTATTACTCATGTCAATTGCAGCTAACGGGCAGGAGGTTGCTAAAGTCCGTTGGGAGAATGGCTTTCACCTGGTGAAGTCAGATAAACCCTTTCCTCTGACCAGGTATCCAGGAGTTGACTATTTTGATTTGCGTAGCGACCAACCCGCGCATTGCACTCAAGCAGGTAAAAACTTACGCATATGCAAAGTTCTATCTGATACAGGAATAGATTTCGTCTTTAAACAAAAAGGGAAGCGGATTGGAAAATGGCCGACTTCTGTCCTCGCTGGTAGCGGCAACTCAATCTTTGAGGTCTTGAAGGGAGACCTTGATGGAGATCAAATAGACGAGATCATCGTTGCCAACCTGGATTACATCAGTAATGGCATGGGAATTCAAACCTGGACAATCTCCATATTTCCAAACCCAGACATTTTTGGCTTTCAGCCGCCGCTCGAGTTTTCAGTCGAGGAGTTTGGCGCCAGAGGAACATTTGTAAAGCATTCGACCGACAAACGCTGTCAAATTCTCGTTACGGAATGGCATTCCCTGGAGCATCCGAAGCGCGGAGACGGAATGTATATCATCGGGCGGTGGTATCACTACTGGAAAGGTTCCTTAATTCCGGTCAAAGATCGGCCACCAGTTGCGAGGCGGTACCTTAACAAATTTGCGGAACTCGTGAGCCGAACGCAAGAGAATCCAAAAGTGCCTCTCTGGTGGTTCCAAGATGACCAGACAGAAACCCTCAATGTTGATCCAGCGATTTTGGAGAAGGAAATAAGGAGCATCAATGGAGTCATTTCGAAAGTTATACCTGCTGGGGGCGAAGAGGGGGATGGGATTTTAAAGATACAAGTCAGGTTAGACTCCGGTCAGACCCGAGTCTATCAAGAATCGGCAAAGGCATTTGAGGATACGGACGATTACTTCTTCCGTCTCGGGTCTGGCAAATTTGAGAGACCCTATCCAATGGATTACACCCCTGCTGACATAAATAAGTGGCTACTCGGAAAAAAAGTTAAAATCACAACCTATGGATCTGGTGATCTGTATACGCGTCAGATCATTTGGCTTGAGAATCAGTAGAACTCCTTGGGGTGCTTCATACCGAAGACTTATGTGAAAGGCTGTGGCTCGCTTTGATTTAATTGCTGCCCGACAGAAAACTGCTGGTGCAAGTGTTTCACTCACGGAAGATCCGATTGTCAGAACGCTCTATCGCCAGGATAGAAACACCCATTGGATTCGGGATGCCGGATCAAATCGGTTCGACTCATAACTCAGGCCACCCGTAAAACAAGCCGCTCGCGAGTCACATTGAAGTGGTGAGCAAGTTTCTGTTCGGCAGTTTCGCGGTTGGCTTCCAGAATCATTTCGACCGCATCAGCCAGGTTATCCCGGCATTCTTCAAGTGTTTCGCCCTGGGTGTTCGCGCCAGGGAGTTCAGCAATATATCCGATATACCCCACCCTCTTCGGCAGGTTCATACATGGCAGTCAGTGTGATTTCAGTCATCATAAAGGTGGCTTCCTTAATGAGATATCAAATCGTCAAAAAATTGATTCAAAAAGGGATAGGGATATTATGCTTGGCCATTCGCCCATTCTACTTTGATGTCAAATCTTCCGGCTAAAGCTTCAAATTGAGTTTGAAATTCAGAGAGAGGCATTTGCAAAGTTTCTGAGGCTTTTTTGGCTTTTCCCTCATCAATTTGTATAACTTCCAGCAAAAAGAATTCATGCCAGAGACGAGGGTGGGTACAGACTACCATTATTTGCTCAGGACCATCCAGACAAGCAAACAAGGCGCGTGCAGCAGCGGTTCGAATACTTGCTTGCTCGTCTTTCAGCCGCTTTCGGATTGGTTCGATAACCTGTTTCTTTCCTATGAGTCCTAATGCCTCAATTACCCTATGTCGTACTTCTAAATCATCATCATCCAAGCAAGCAAGGAGTGGCTCAATAGCACGCTCACTTTCAATTCTCCCAAGAAGGTTTGCCACTATTGGACGGATGCTTGACGGGGCATCGTTCAACCGAGCTAAAAGGTAGTCAACTGCCGGTTCGCCAATTTGAACAATAGAATGTGCGACATCATTTCTGTCTCCATCGGAACTTACCAGTAAATCAAACAGGGGTTCTGTAGCGCGAGGATCTGCAATTTGACCAAGTGCCTCAACAATAACACGATTTACATCAATATCTATTTCTTGCAATCCTGCCAAAAGTTTATCTATAGCTCGGGGATCTTTCAGCTTTCCCAGTGCAGCCAAAACTACAAGGCGCGTCTCTTTATCACTATTTTCCAAACAATCCAGCAAAGGCTCAGTTGCCAGTTTATCACCTATTTCACCAAGTGCGGAGATCGCCGCCTGGCGAACTTCGGTACTTTCATCATTTAAGAGTAATATAAGTGGTTCAACTGCTTGGGGATCTTTGAGATATGCAAGCGCGCCAATCACCCCTTTTTTGAGTTCACTATATGGATAATTAATCCAGAAAAGGAGTGGTTCAACAGCAGCAAAAACCTCAGATTTACCCAAAATCCAGGCGAGAAACCGTACTGTTCCAGGATCGGCTTCTGCATTACTTATATAGTCGAGAATTTGATTGAGTTGCGCAGAAGTCGGTTCCCAAAATCCCTTGATGAGCGACCACTGTAATGCCCAGGCGGCTGCATAAGCTACCGGGTGATTTTCTGATAGCTTTGCTAGAAGTTTTACTTCTAACTCAGCAATAGCTACAGGTTCATTCTCAAAGGCATATTCCATAATGCCAAGGGCCGCTTCGATAACCTCATTTTCATTTGGTGAATCAAGGCGGCGTACCTGGTTAAATAGCCAGGCAACTGGATCACCAAAATCACTTATTTCAGATAACTTGGCCACTCCACATAACCCGCCTAAATTTGGGCGTATGGAAATTTCACATGCTTTGAATCTTACAATGAGTTCTGTAAATAACGTGGCCTTCCATCGTGTTTTGGTTAACTCTATTGCGGCTAAATCAATACCTGTTCTTAGTCGTCCGGTTCCATCCCCTCTTTTAACCTGAGCAACAAACTCTTTTATTACCCGAACCGCTAGTTCCTCACTTACATTTGGCTCATCAGCCAAACACGATGCAGCTAACATCGCACGGGCGCGAATCGTACCAACTGGCTCTCCTTCGAGCGGAGTTAAAATTGCAAGTAGAACTTGATCTACCTGGTCTACTGGGTTGTCAGAGTATATTGAGACACACAGTCGCAAAGACTCTTGCCAGGCTTCAACAACAACCGTATCCAACACCTTTGCCTCTTGAGCTGCCTCAGTAAGAGCGGTTTCAAATATCCGACCAGCGAGCGGGGCTACATTTTCAGCCAGTGACAAAGCAGAGTTTCGTCCTGGAAATCGACCATATACCAGTGCCCGTGCGGCCAAATATTCCTGAAAAGTCAGGTGGCGGAATTTATAAACTGACTCCTTTAGCCCTTCGTGAAATTCGGTACCGATTTCAACCAAAAGCCCGGTGCGGGCTTCAACGCGTTTTAAAAAATCATTTGGCAAAGCATTGTGAATGTCGTCGAGATTTGGAAACTCCCGGCGCATTTGTCTAAGTAAACTCAGGATTTCATCTCTTCGCAGTTGCTGGACACCACGGTCACACATTGCATAGGCCACAAATTCCAGTTGTGGAATTGCCTCATGCGGGTTGAGAGATAGACCTACTTCACTGCGCCAGTTGAGCAAAACTTGAACCGCTTCACGATATAAATCTACCCGGCTACTGGGGAGTTTCCCCACTTTGCGTTTTACCAGAGCCATGGTTGTCAGCAGCATTGGGTTTCCAGTAAGGCGCTCAATCCGGTTGGAGCTATGAATGTCATCAATGAAGCCTGTGATTGCGATTTCTCTGTGTTCTGGTCGTTCGGTTAATGTAAACCAGCGTCTCGCAAAATCGTCTTTTTCTTCAGGTAAAAGGTCTGCCAGGGTAACGCGTTGAAAATCCCCCCCTAACACGTGCCTCATTTCGCGGTATCCCACAATGCGTGAAGTTACGATGATTGGTGACTGAGGGTAAGCCTCACTAATTTGCTTTAATTGCCCACAAACGCGGCTGAGCAACCTGGTATCAGTAATTTCGTCCAACCCATCCAGTATCAAGAGAGCTTGCCCCTCTTTGAGGCGTGTGCGCAAAAGCTCAACAAGCACTTGAGATTTCTGGGTACTCAATTCAGCTTTTCGAAGGGTAAACTGCAAGATATCTTCCAGAGAGTCAACGACAGCGGATGGATTCAAATCACCACACCTCACAATAATTGGAAGCCAGGATTCATCAGGCAGTGTCTGGGCATTGGGGAATGTCTGCCAATCTGGATCGTTCTTTAACCGGAGCAAGTAGGCTGTCGCCATCCAGTGGACAAACGTGGTTTTTCCAGCACCTGGGTCGCCAAGCACAACCAATCGCCTATGTTTGGTGAGGCATTCACCGATTGACAGGCGCAAGTGTTCAGCCTTTTCAAAGTGCTGTTCTGGTGAACTCTGTTCCGAACCTGGTTCGATACCTCGCTCCCTATTGATTTTTGGTTCAACCCACACACGCAATGGGACATATAACCGACGAAGCTCCAACTCTTTCTGTGCCAGGTGGCGATCCGGCTCTGGCAGATTGGCCAGGTTGATGATGTCACAGGTCTTCAAAAGAAGCTCGCAGTACAGGCGTTCATCTGGCTGGATTGATGGAACTTCGGTAACCCCGGATTCAGTGGCAAACGCCGCCTGTTCTTCTGGGCGTTCATCTGGCTGGATTGATAGAACTTCGGTAACCTTTTCTTCAGGTAGATAATTCTGATGTGGCATTTCAGAACCTACTGTGAGCAAAGGCTTAGCAGGATCTTCAGTGAAAACTTCTTCTTTGGGAGGGGCAATAGGAACTTTGAGTTTTATTGGAACAATGATTGGTACTGTTTGATTGTCTACGGTTTGAGATCGTGAAAGCACAGGAAGACCGCTAGATATATAACTGATTGTAAATGCAGCGGCAGTATCAGCGGCGTATAGTTTCCACTTATCTCTCTCAATTGTTCCACGCTCTGAGTTTTCCTGACCTTCAGCATGATTGTGGGCAGACGGTTGGCGAGGTTGGTCGGAGATCCCCCGAATCATCATAAACCCCACGCCTTTTCCTAATGCCTGACTCTCTTCAATAGCAAGTGCAGCACCTGCGCCTTCCATTTCGACGGCTTTGACCTTTGGGAATTTCTTGAGTACTGCATCAAAGAATTCGTTTGAGGGGTTATCAACAACTTTGTCCCCTGATGCGATATTTTCTATAAAAACCTCATTGATGCATTTTTGAGGTGGTTTAATTTGTATCAATCGCTCCCAGTCTGAAAATATATGAGTTGCGGTACCGCTTAACAATCCTTGATTTGTTCTATATGTCTGATCAGAGCGTGGATCATACTCTTCGTTAATTTTGCCGTATTCATAACCATGTATAACATTTGCAATCACAACCTGCCCTTTTTCTAAATTTGGGAAGCCACCTGCAACCCCAACAAAGAAAACATAATGTGGTTCCCAACGCTGGATAGCATCAAGTGTTGCTGCAACAGCCTTATTTGTGCCAGACCGAACCGTTATACCTACAGCAACTGTGTATTCTTCAACTCTACCAATGCTCCACGAATATAAGTTCGGATTATCTTGGGGTGATATGACTTTCCCCAATTCAGATACTTTATTGCAAACAGCATAAAATTCTTCAGGTAACACTGTCAGAATAACCACATCAATGGGTGGGAGGTTAACCATACTTCTCCAAAAATTAAAAAGAAAACAAACGGAAGTTTAAGTACCCAAACACAAGGAAAAATCTGAGGTATTCATTATCCTCAATTCTCTCCGTTTCTAAAACCTAAATTTCAGGTTATGGCATTTTTATTCCCTCATCTCCATAGTCACCTGGAGGAGACCCCCTGTGTTTCTTCCGTTGATGCAGAGCGACGCCCCTTCAGGGCTTGAATTTTGATTTGACTGTGATCGCGGGCTTCGCGCCACGGCTATTACACAGCGACCCTGCGGGCCTGAAATCAATGAGAAGGCTGAAATCAAGGGAGAAGGGATGACGAAAACAGCAATCACAAACCTGTTCACGTTCAGGTTTTTGGTTTTGCACCTCGAAGAGTTGCCGTTCAGATAGCCGGTGTGTTGGCCGCTTTGGGCCTACCACCGGTCTCCAAAGCCACCTCATCTTTTCTCCACGCGCTGCGGGCCCGCAGCGTGGGAGGGGGAGGGAAACGGCTTGTTCCGGTGGTAGCTCGCAAAGCCTCGCAACCGACCGGCTAAACTTGCTCCATCCTTTCAGGATGAGAACCAATGTCTTCAGCCCAAGTTCTTCAGCCCAAATTCTTCAGCCCGAATTCTTCAGCCCTCAGCCCCCAGCCCTCAGCCCCAGTTTTTCAACGCCATTCGCCTTGCAGTTGAAACGCGGCCCAGAAGTATGGCGCCCGCCAGCGTTTGTCGCCGAGCATCTGGATTTGGGCGGCGCGTAAGGCCGCTGCCGGACGATTCCCATCACGGAGCATTCCCTGGTAAAACTTCGTCATCAGTTGCGCCGTGGCCTGGTCGCTTACGTTCCACGAACTCACCACCACGCGGCGCGCTCCGGCATACATCAGGCCACGCGTCAGCCCCACGATGCCTTCACCCTTGATGTCGGCGCCAAGGCCCGTCTGGCACGCGCTCAAGGTCACCACTTCGGCTGGCCAGTTGAGGTTATAGAGGTCTTCGAGCCGAAGAAACCCATCCACCGTTTCACCCTGTTCATTCACCAGCGACAGCAACACGGCTGACAATTCCGGGCGGCTGGCATTCAAATACCCATGTGTGGCCAGATGGATATAGCGGTATTTGCTCAGTTCTGGGTTCAGCGCCGCTTCGCGATTGGCCTGGAAATCGAGCCGGATCAAACTGGTGTCACCCGTGATTTTCCGAATCGCTTCGGCTTCGACGCGGGTGCCGGGCAGGCGGGGAATCCGCAATTGCAGCACTTTATTGCCGGATTCATCGGTGGTTGGTGGGGAACTAAATTGATCCAGATGCCGGGTGATGGTGTCTGGAAGCTGGGCAACCGATAGGTTTTGTCCTTTGGCCCGTTCGTCCCGAGCGGTAAACACCGGGTCGGCCAGCACGGCTACGCTATTGATCGTCGCTCCCTGGCTGCGTCGGATCCGACGTAACGCCACCAGCGTCGAAGCCGATGGCACAACCACGATTTCGTGACGTTCGATCAGGTACGGCGTTGATTTTGATTCAGGTTTGGGATTGGGAACGGGAAGGGCTGCAAATGGAACAATTTGCAGCGCCCCATCCGCCACGATCACCAGCCGCTGGCCGCGAATTTCCTTTTGAACCGGCCCCAGCAGCATCCGACTCAGTTCCGCCGCAGCTTGCGGATAGGCCCGATCAGCGGCAGCTACTCGTGCCTGATAGTCCTCGGGCGAAATATCGGTGCGGCTGCGTTCCTGGGCCAGTTCTTTGAGCGCCGTGCTGCGTTTGGTCAAGAGTTCGTACACCTGACGGGCGGCTTTGGTGAGTTCGTCCCGGCCCGGCAGTGGATACACGGCAAAATTGCCCTGGGAAACCGCAAACAGGTGGCTTTGTTCGGCGCCTAAAACATATTCGAGCAGGATGGTGTCGGGGTCGAGCACCTGGGTTTGGAGTTCTTCGACCGTGATGGTTCTGGCCTGGGTGAGTGAGGCATACTGCGGGCTTTTCTGACGAATTTCAGCCTGGACCTGCCGGTATTCATCGGTCAGGGTTCCGATTTCTTTTTCCGCTTCGTTCTTTTGCGCTTGGGTATGTTTCCCAGTGAGCAGACGCGAGAGTCGTTCAAGTTTATTCGTGATCCGTTTTTTGAGAGCTTGCTCGTGTTCGAGGAGTTGCGGTTCGGCGCCCTGTCGAATGTTCATCCGGGCTTCAGCCAGCAAATCCAGCAACGACCGGGCGCGGGCTTGCTCGCTGATTTGAAACGCCTGGCGGTCATATCCATCCAGCGGGTTTTCGCGGTGCAATTGCAGCAACAGGTTGATATAGAGCCGGTAATAGTTCTGAATCCGGGCAAAAAACGAAGTTCGCAAATCCTGGCTTCCGGCACGGGCGCGAATAAACTCGACCTGTTCGAGCGCCTGTTCAAAGTGAGTTTTGGCGTCCTGTAATTGACCCACCGCCTGCTCGGTTTCCGCCAGGGAACTGAGCGCCCGGGCAAGCCCTGACCGGTTGCCGGTATTTTGCCAGAGTCGAACCGATTCGGTGAGGAGCGGCAGGCTCTCCTGAGGCTTGTTGATTCGCAGGGAAGCCCCGCCGATGTTTTGCAAGGCAAGGGCAATGCTTTCCTTATCGCCACTTTCCTGAGCGATGGTCAGACTTTGCTGAAAGTACTCCAGCGCTTTGGTGTACTCCGTGTCGTTCACCATGACCGTGCCCAGATTATTGAGGGTCACTGCCTGTCCAGACCGGTCACCAAGGCTTTTTCTGAGTTCCAAGGATTGCTGATAGTACTGTATCCCAAGCGTCGTTTCCGAAATTCGGGAGTACCCCAGACCCAAATTATTGAGAGCCGTTGCTTCTGACTGGCGGTCTCCGGTGGCCTGCCAGATGTGTTGGGCTTGTTTGAAAAGATCAATGCTTTTGCGTGGTTCACCTAAGTCCAGGTAGACCATGCCGGTATTTAAGAGAACCAGGGCTTCGGCATTGCGATTGCCGGTTTTTCGATTGTAGGCCAGGGCCTGAGTGTAATAGTCCAGGGCTCTTTGTGGTTCACCAAGTCGGTTACAGGTGAGCGCGATGTTATTAAGGAGAATTCCTTCGGGAAACGGCTTGCCAGTCTCCCGGCAGAGCGCCAGCGCTTGAAAGTAATACTCTTGCGCCAGTTTGGCTTCGCCCAAATCAATATAGGTTGTTCCAATATTACTAATGGTCTCAGCCAGACTCGACTTGGTGCCATGGATTTGTTTGATTGGAATGGCTCGCCGGAAATAGTCCAGTGCTTTTTGCGCGTCACCCAAATTATTATAGACCCGGCCTATGTTGGAGAGAATAATTCCTTGCGATTCGTTATCATCAAACTCCATCGAGATTTTGAGGGCTTCTTCATTGACGGTCAGGGCTTCCTGAAACTCTCCGAGTCGGTTGTGAATAATCGCCAGATTATTGAGCGTGGTGGCTTCATTGAGCCGGAAATCAACCGTTCTTTTCAGCGCCAGTGCTTGCAAATTCAACTCTTTCGCTTCTTTGGTGCGACCAAACTCCTCAATAATTTTTGCCATCCAGTCCAGGGCATTGGCTTCACCCAGTGGATCCTTGACCCGGTGAAAAACCCCACGGATCAATTCAAGTTCCTGGAGGGCGGCTTCTTTCGCTTCTTTGGTGTGTTTGAAATGAGTTCGGAGTGCTTGCTGGAATCTCTGCTGGGCCTGCATTCGGTCACGGTCATCCTGGGTTGCCGGGCGAAGTTCCAGAATTTGAACCGTATAGCGTCCAGGTTCGGCCTGATTGTCAAATGGTTTCAATTCCAGATGATAGATGCCGGCCACATCCGCGACGAAGGTCAAAAAATCCGGCCCGGTGAACTCCTGTGTGTAATCAGCCATGGTCATCTCTTTGTCGTCAGATCCGACCACGCGCAGCATGACATTGAGTTTGTTTTGGTCAACTTTGACATTGAGACAATACCCGGCAGGCACGTTCACGGCATAGCGATGGGTCTCACCGCCTTTCATTTCGCGTTCAACCGGTTGTGACAGCGTGAGTGTTGGTTCTTCGGTTTGTAGACGTGGCGCTGGTATTGGATCGGCATCGGCCTGTATCTGTATGATGGGGAAGCTGACCAGGAGACACAGCAACCCGCACAAGATGAAAGCGAACTGGTTGAGCTTCGTCATGATCGGGTTAGCTCCCTTCGTAGCCAGAGACGGGCTGAAGTCCATTCCCGTCCAATCGTTGCCGGTGAAATCCCAAGTGCCTCGGCGGTTTCCTCAATCGTCAAGCCGGCAAAAAACCGCAATTCCACAATCTGAGCCTGGGTTGGATCAAGTCCGGCTAATTCGTTGAGGGCATCATCGAGTCGAACCAGATCAATGGCCCGTTGTTGAAACACACCGAAGGTTTCATCCAGGGAAAGCGGGGCTTCGCCGCTGCCGCGTTTCTGTGCCTGTCGCTTGCGGGCGTGGTCAACCAGGATCTGGCGCATGGCGTTGGCGGCAATTCCGAAAAAATGGGCCCGGTTTTGCCAGGTAACCTGTGGACCATCAATGAGCCGCATGAAGGCTTCGTTCACCAGTGCCGTCGGTTGCAGGGTATGGTTTGGCCGTTCGCGATGGAGATACCCCGCCGCTAATCGTCGAAGTTCGTCATAAATGACTGTGATCAATTCGGCCTGTGCCTGCTGGTCACCAGCATTCCAGGCAAGCAGAAGCTCAGTCACATTTGGTGAAGAAGGGCCATCCATAAAAAATAATTTTCTGTTTGAGTAAAATCGGATTAAGTTTGCGCATGAGGCAAATATCAGCCTCGTCACTCTACCGCAAATAAAAAATGATGAAAACCGAATTCAGGGTTCAGGGTTCAGGGTTCAGGGTTTGAAAAACCAGGGTTCAGGGTTCAGAAATAGAAAGAGACAAAAAGGACATAAGAGACGAAAAGGACGAAAACGTAAAAACATGGGGACTCAGACCCTGAGCCCTGAACCCTGAACCCTGGTTTTCGAACCCTGAACCCTGAACCCTGAACCCTGGCTTTCAAACCCTGAACCCTGAACCCGAATGTCATGACTCCACACCGCTGGCAACAGGTCAAAACCGTGCTCAACGAAGTCCTGGAACAACCGCTGGACCAGCAACTGGTCTATCTGGAGCGGGTTTGTGGAGATGACCTGGAATTGCGCCGTGAGGTTGAATCGTTGCTTGAATGTTCCGAAGACATCGAGCCGGAGTTTTTAGCTCCAATTTCAAGTTCTTCGGAAAGTGGCTTGACCTGTCCAGAGGAGAGGTGTCTGACCAGCCCGTTTCTTGAATCAGGAACGGTCATTGACGGGCGGTATGAAATTGAACGCGAACTTGGGCGCGGCGGGTTTAGCGTGGTGTATCTGGCGCGGGAACGGCTGTATCAGGCCGCTGGAGGCCCTCCGATTTTGCGGCCCGTGGTGATCAAATGTTTGCTTTCCGAACATGTGAGATCAGAGTGGCTTCACCGCAAGTTTCAGCACGAAATCGAAGCGCTTTCTCAGATTGATCATCCACACGTGGTTGGGTTACTCAAAGCTGGTGAATTGCCCGACGGCCAGCCCTATCTGGTCATGCCATATATTAAAGGAGAGACGCTCCGGTCAGTGATTGCCTCCCCAGGAATGCCGGTCTCCAGCGCCCTGGGTATTTTTCAGCAACTGTGTGAGGCACTGACGGCGGTTCACACGCATGGCATTATCCATCGGGACCTGAAGCCGGAAAACATCATGCTCCAACCCCAGGCGAATGATGAGTTTCAGGTGAAGCTGATTGATTTCGGAATTGCCCGGCTCAGCGTTTCGCAGGTTGGGGACACGACGCATCGGTCCACCGCTGTGGGAACGCTTCGCTATATGTCGCCGGAACAACTCCTCGAAGGCAAAACCAGCGTGCAGAGCGATATTTACTCACTCGGGATCATTTTGGTTGAGCTTTTAACCGGACGGCGGCCTTTTGATTCGAAAGCGCCCACGCCGTATTCGGTCGTGATGGAGTTGATTGCCCAGCAACGAAATGGAATGCCGGCACTCGATGTTGACCTCCCGGATGCCGTCAGACGGGTGCTGGCCAGGGCGCTGGCGTTTGAACCCGAACAGCGCTGGCGTTCCGTTGCGGAATTCCAATCCCGGCTTCTCGAAAGCTTTGACCAGCCGTCAGTAAAATCACCGGTTACGCTCAAGCCATCTAGCAGGCCCTTTCGGTGGTCGCGTGCCATTCTGGCAACAATGGTGTGTGGTGGTCTTGGGGCCGGTGTGTGGTGGTACGAGACGGCTGATTCAAAGTCTCCGGCATCCATAAAGTCAGTTCCACCAGTTGTTTCTGGCGAAGTTCAGCTTGGCTGGTCGCTGACGGTCCAAAAGTTGAAAAACGGTCAGCCGGACGGTCCCGCCTTTGAACTCTTGAAAGAAGCCGTATTTGATCACGCCACCGCCTACCGGGTGCGAATCAACCTGACACCAACCCAAACTGGCCATGTGTATGTCATCAATGAAGGTCCTGGGAAAGTCGCCTCCGTCGAATATGTGAAGGTCTTCCCAACGCCGACTGCCAATGAGAATCAATCGGCGGTGACTGCACACCGCACGGTTCACATTCCAGAACGTGACTGGCTGGAATTTACTGGCGGTGCCGGAACCGAGACCTTCTGGCTCATCTGGTCAGCCAAACCACAACCAACGCTGGAAACGCTGCCCGTGGGGAGGCTTGCTTCGCCAGAACTTGCTGATTCGGTTCGAATGTTTCTTGGGAAAACAACTGGAACACGGAGCGAGGTTGTTTCCTCGACCCTGGATCGCACGCTGATTCGATCCACCAGAGATTTGGTTGTGTATCCGCTCCGATTTGAACGGCGATGAGTAAGCTGGCGAAAATTTCCGGGCAGTTTTAACCACGAAAAACACGAAAAACACGAAAAAAACCAAAGACTTACAAAATTTCAATCTCTCATTCAAGTTATGAAAAGGTACTGAATTTGAAAAACAAAGCCCCAGTCCCCAAATGGTATTTTATGAAAAACACGGTTCAGATTTTCTTTTCCATCGTGCTGATTGCAATGTGTTTATTGGATAGCAATGCCGTCCTTGCCCAATCGCCAGATGTGCGAATTGTCGAAGACACCGGTCTGAAATTAATGACCAGCCGACCAAAACCCAAAAAGGCGCGTCGGATGAACCGCCGATACCGGGTTGTCTCACCTCCTCTGGCTGGAAAGCCCGCGACAACGGCACTTGAACTGGGTGTCACGCTCTGGCGATTGCGCCCAATGATGGCGACTGATGACCCGACGGTTCGGTTTCTGGATCAATCAGATGGCGTCGGTAGCCTGGACACCCCACCGCAGAGCCTGACCGGAGAACGAGTTTCGACCGACACCCAGCTCAAGGAAGGCGACCGCTTGCGGCTCAGTATCGAAGCCGGCCAGCGCGGGTATCTCTACATTATTGATCGCGAACAATACACCGATGGCAGTTTGGGTGACCCCTATCTGATTTTTCCAACTACCCAAACTCGCCAGGGCAACAACCGGGTCGAGCCTGGCAGTGTGATTGAGATTCCAGCGCAGACTGACCGGAATTCGTTTTACACCATCCGCCTCAAGGAAACCGGCACGGGAAAAGTACTTGCCGGGGACGTGCTGATTTTGCTTGTCACGCCGCAACCACTGACGGAAATTGAAATCCCGCGTCGGACACTCAAATTGACACCTGAACAACTGGCTGGCTGGGAAAAATGGAAGGTCTCGACGGAAAAGCTGGATCTGGAAAATGGTGCCGGGCAAACCTATTCAAAAATTGAAAAACAGGTGGGGGCGGATTCGTCCCGGCATCTGGATCAGGGAGACCCGCTGCCTCAGACCGTCTATCGAATTGCGGCAAAACCAGGGACTCCGTTTTGGGTCACGCTGCCGCTGGTGGTGAAAAGCGCTGATTCCCGGTTATCGCAACGGTAAAGAGGACAGGGTGACAGGGTGACAGGGTGACAAGGTGACAAGGTGACAAGGTGACAAAGTGATAGGGGATTTTTTTCATCCCTCATCCCTTGGTTCGGCTCGGAACCCCAAAATAGGTAGAACTACCTAGTCAAATTAGGTAGCTCTACCGATGTACTTGCCCAATTAACTCCTTATTATTCGGCACGTTATGAGCCCCATGCACTATTCTGATTTAAATTTTTCTAAAAAATTCTTTTTTTGTGAGTGAAATCGCTTCGGCTTTGCGCATGTGGTGAGCTGAAGGGAGTTTACTCCCCAGAGTGTCTGAGGGCTGTTTGGAAATACAGTGAATCCCGCGCAAGCTGATTCCTTGTGCCTTCACGTGTGTCGAGAGAGAAGTCATTTTGGTCCTAATTTCCAAACAGCTTCTCAGCCGGTATAGCTGAGATCACTGTACCCCAGTATTGCCTCCAAAGAATCCCTGCTTTCAATCTCTCAAACCACTTTCCTCAATCAATTCAATACCATTTTGGAATGGGATCCTCGCATTAGAAAATAGTCAAGTAATTCAATAAAATAGACTTAGTGAACTACTGACTACTGACTACTGACTACTGACTGGTATCAGTTTCATTCGTTGCAGCAAGGCCGTAAACTCGGGTTTTGTTCGGAGCAGGTCCAGCCGGGGATCAATCTTGAGGTACATCGCCTGCTGGTTGTGGTTTTGAACGGCACGTTCCAGCCACGTCAGGGCTACCTGATGCTGGCCAAGCCCCGTGTGCATGACACCGATTTCATAACAGACTTCGGGTTGTTGCGGTGCGGCGTTTTCGTACATAGCCAGCACTTCCATGGCTTTTTCTTTTTTCCCCCAGGCCAGCGACATATGGGCGCCGCGGCTGCGCCGGGTTTCCCCGGTTTTTTCAAATGCTTCAGCCGCCTGCGGATACAGACCTTTCTGTTCATAGGCCATTCCCAACCCCAAATAGGCCCCTGAAAATTGGGGAGAGAGTTCAAGTGATTTATTGAACTGGGCAATTGCCTGATCAAATTTCCGATTGTAAAAGTATCCCCAACCCAGTCCATTGCTGATCGCAATTGAAAGCGGATCAAGTTCCTGGGCCCGGCGCAATTCGGTTTCGGCTTCGTCCATCCGGCCCATAAACATCAGGAATTCGCCATACCAGTGATGGCCGGTTGGATAATTTGGGTTGAGTTCGAGGGCGTATTTGAATTCTTTTTCGGCGCCTTCCCAGTCCCATTCATACCGGGTTTTGGCAAAGGCGAGGGCGGTGTGGGCTTCGGCCAGGGTTTGATCGAGTTCAATCGCCTTGCGGGCAGCCAGGATTGCCTGTGGGAAGGTGATTTTGGGCGAAGTTGAACTGTAGAGACTGAGCACGTTATAGGCATCCGCCAGTCCCGCATAGGCCATGGCGTAGGTCGGATCCATGGTCACCGCATCATGGAAATTGGTGATGGCCTGTTCCAAACCCGGTCCCGTACGAAGGTTCCAAAAGTACCGGCCTTTGAGGTAGGCATGAAAGGCGAGCGGATTTTGAGTATCACGGTGTGTAAGCTGGCGGCGATCCTGGGCGCTCAGTTGAATGGCAAACGCATTGAGTACTCGCTCGGAGATTGCATCCTGAACCGTAAAAACGTCGGTCAGTTCGGCATCAAAACTGTCAGCCCAGAGCGGCATGCCATCGCTGACTTTGATCATTTGCACTGTTACGCGCAGTTTGTTTCCCGATTGCTGAATTTTTCCTTCAAGGAGCGCGTCAACGTGTAAATCTTGTCCAACTTGAGTCAGGTCATAGGCTCCTTGCTCATATTTCAAAATGGCACTGGTTGGACTGACGGCAATTTGTTTGAGCCGGCTAAATTTGGTAATCAGCGCGTCGGCCAATCCAATGCGCAAATAATCGTTTTCATTTGAATTCAATACTTTAAATGGCAGGACCGCCAGAGATTTGATGGCTCCCGAACTTTGCGAAGCTGATCGCAGTGTCCACATCCACCCCAGCACCGCCACCACCGCCACCACCATCATTCCCCCCGTGACCATTTTCCAGCTCAACCAGTGTGTCCAGGTCGCCATGAAAGCCCTCGGCGCCATCGGTACTGGTTCGCTGGACGGTGGTTGGGCGTCCTGGTCTGTCAATGGCCCCTCATCCGTTCCCGGAACAGGTTCACCGACCTCTTCGACTGGAGACGCCACTGGTTCATCGGTTATCACCGAGGTCACCGGCGCCACAAAACAGTACCCGCGCCGGGGAACGGTCACAATGAAGCGATGTTCGTCAGATTGTTCGCCCAGGGCTTTGCGCAACGAGGAAATATTGACCGTTAAATTGGTGTCCTCCACAAAGGTGTCAGGCCACAGGGTCTGCATCAAGGTTTCCCGTTCGACCACTTGCCCGCTGTTTTGAAGCAGGCACACCAGGGTATCAAACGCTTTGGGTGCCAACTGGACTGGCTCATTGTCTCGCCAGAGCAGGCGCTTGCTGGTGTCCAGCCGAAACAAATCAAACTGGTAGATGAGAGGGGCTGGTTGATTCATGGGCAGGGTGTCCTTGTGAAAAGGATTGCCTTCGGGGTGACTTTTCGGCCTGGAACAAAACGAAAAATCGAAAAATGTGAGATTTTGAAGGCCCTTCGATTATTGGTTGGGCATTCTGTGAATGCAAGTGCCACAGCCAGTCAGCTTCATAATAAGATTGAAAATATATAGATTTTTTAGATGAATATTGTTTAATTTAAAGAAATAATAGATAAAAAGAGCTTTGACTTGAATGTAAAGAAGGAAAAGAACCAGGGAAACGTCAAATTTAGGTTTCTTAATAAAAATTAACCTGTTTCAAACCAGGGCTAAAGGATTTTTGAAGGCTGATTCGTCAACTCTTCGACCAAACCAGGCGATTGATTTGATGTATTTCCATTCAGGATTTGGAAGGAGCGTTTTCATGCCACGCAAGATTTGGTTTTTGGTGCTTTTGGTGGTCGTTGTGTGCTCAGTCAACGGCACTGGTTTTCAACAATGGGGAGTGCCAGTACAGGCGCAAGTCGAGGAAAGTACACGTACCAGCCTGGCGCCTGAAGTTCGGCAATTTGATTTTTTCATTGGAAAATGGAAAGTGACAACTGGTTCAGCCACTGTGGTCAGTAGTGTATCAACCTTCGGAGTCGGGGGGATTGCGATGTTGGAAACATACAACCCAGGCGGTGAATACCAGGCGACCAGTGTCACGGTTTATAACTCCAAAACCCGAAAATGGACGCAAAACTGGCTTGATTCAGACGGATTACTGCTTGAATTAAGCGGGGAACTGCAAAACGGGATGATGGTGCTGACCGGAGATTATATTGGTTCGCAAGGTCAACCGACCCAGGCACGACTCACCTATTTCAATATTTCCAGAACTGAATTTGACCAAACCTTTGAAATCTCAACCGATACTGGTGCCACCTGGAGCCGGACTTATTCGGCGCATTACGTCAAAGACTTGAGTCCATTGCCGGCCAGTAGCTCGCCTGAAATCAAACGCCTTGAAAAACAGCAGTTTACAGCGGCATCCCTCCCATCAAAGGCGCGGGATTTTGATTTCTGGGTTGGGAAATGGACGGTGGATATCGCGGGGTCAAATGTGCCAGGGCTGAGCAACATTCGGTCATTTGGGTTAGGCGGCGGGCTGGCGATTTTGGAAGACTACAACCAGGGCAGCTATCGCGGGACGAGCGTCAGTGTCTTCAGCTTGAAAAACAATCAGTGGCACCAATTTTGGTATGATAATGGTGAGCAGGCGCTGCTGCTGGAAATTGATGGGAATTTGGAAAACGGGATGATGGACCTGGAAGGCGAGTATGATGACAACAATAGTTCACGTCGGTTATATAGTCGTCTTCGCTACTTCAATATCAAGGGAGATACTTTTTCACAACATTTTGATGTTTCTCCCGATGGTGGAAAGACCTTCCAAACCACCTATAACGCGTTCTATACCAAACAAATTCTGGCGGTACCGCAAAACTTCGCGGCGAATCAGGTCAAATCCACCAAAGTGGTGCTTTCGTGGAAAGACACCTCAACCATCGAAGACCGATTTGAAATTCAGCAACTTCAAGATGGAAAATGGGTTACTATTGCCACGACTCGTTCTGATGCAACCAGGTCGAAAATCAAAAAGCTCCAGACGCAAACCACCTACCGGTTTGCGGTCCGGGCTTGTGCCGGGGCTGAGTGCTCTGAATCAGCGGAATTGACTGTCACAACCCCATAAACCTTTTCGGAGTGCGGCGGCTTGACGCCGCTTTGATCTTTGGTCTGAATTGAGGTCGTATGAACCTGGTGCGTCGTTGCCTGTTTATTTGTATCGGGATCTGGCTCGTCTGTGCTTTTCAATTGACAACTTCCTTTGGGAGTGCCGCCAGTGATGAAAAAATTGACGGTCCAGTGCTGGCAGCCATGGCCGAAAATACATCTGTTCCAGTGCTTTTGCTTGGGAAACCCCAATTGATTGATGGACCAGCCGCTTTACAAACATTCATTACAAATCACACGGGGCAACCTCGGAGCGCAATCCAAACCGAAGTGATTTCCCAGTTGAAAAAGATTGCGGCTGATGAGCAGGCCCGCATCTTGCAGAAACTCGGCTCTCCGCCTGGGGCGCGGTCGTTGTGGTTGATCAATGCGGTTGTGGTGACGCTTTCGCCAGAAAATATCCGCAAAGCAGCAGCGCTTGAGGAAGTAAAATATGTCTACCACGGCCAGCAAGCCCCACCAGAATTGGGGGATGCCGGGAAAGTGGCCACGGTGCTTTCCCCATCCCAACGTCCGGCATTTTCCACCCGTGGGAAACGCATCAACTGGGATCTGAACAAAATCGGGGCAACCCGAGTCTGGAAGAAGTTGAAAATCACCGGTGATGGCGTGGTGATTGCCATGCTGGATGGAGGCGTGGATTACACTCATCAGGACCTGCGCTCAAACATCTGGATCAACCCCAAAGAGGTGCCCAACAACGGCGTTGACGACGATACCAACGGCTATGTTGATGATGTGTATGGGTTTGACTTTGGTCGGTTGAAGGCCGAAGTCAAAACACCGGGCACGGCGGCCAATCACGGGACGTGGACTTCGGGGATTGCCGCAGGTGACGGCACCGGCGGTACGCTGACCGGCGTCGCTCCACGAGCCAGACTGATGCCGCTGGTATTTGGCCCGAGCGTGTACACGGCTGTACTGGCTCACCAGTATGCGCTTGAACAAGGCGCCGACGTGATCAATATGAGCTTTAGCATTCCAGACCTGAGGAACTTGCGCGGGCTCTGGCGAATGATGGCCGACCACGCCATGTGTGCCGGACTGGTACTGGTGTCAGGGGCCGGGAACTTTCAGCAAAACCAGCCGATTCCGGTTCAGCAGCGCATCCCGGAAGATATTCCGACGGTGTTATCCATTGGCGGTGTGGATCAGAAATTGAACCTTGCGTCATTTAGCAGCCTGGGGCCAGTGGAATGGGGTTCGGTCAAGTGGTACGGAGACTTCCCCATGCCTCCGGGATTGACCAAACCCGATGTCGTGGCGTTTCCCGGGCCGGGTTATGTGCTCATTCATCCTTCCGGAAGCGGTTATGTGGATCCAAACACCAATTTAATGGGCAATTCCTTCAGCAGCCCGCACGGTTCGGGGGTGGTCGCCTTGATGATGTCAGCCGCCCCGGAACTGCCCGCCTGGCGAATCCAGGAAATTTTAAAAGCCACGGCCAGAGATTTGGATGCACCGGGCAAAGACAATCGAACCGGGCACGGGCTGATTCAGGCGTTTGAGGCGGTTCAGACGGTTAGAAGAGAGGCTAGGAAATGATGACTGCGTGCAAACCTGGTTGAACGCAAACGCAAAACTGCCGCTCCGGTTTGGGATGCTTACCGGAGCGGAGACGCTTTGCCTGAAATTGAGCGGTTGTTTGAAAAACCTCACGGCCTGGAGGTACCGCTTTTTCTCAGGCAAAGCTATTTTTTTGCCACAATGAAGCGACAATTCATCTGGAGAGCCCAAAGCCATAACGAGTAACCACGCTCCAAGGTGACGCAGGCTGGCCTATCATTCAGGTTTTGAAGGATGTGTCAGTACCACCTGCGTGAGCGGGTGGGATAAGAAGCAAACCAGCTTACCACTGATGCGGGTGGTACTGACTCATTGGTTCGTCTGGTTTGTTTCCAACACAAAATCTCGTAGAAGTAGAAAAATCATTCTAAGAATAATATAAATTATATCGGTTTCTTGAACGAAGAAAACTCTTGAATATAGGGAATAAATGATGAGTTTGACATTTATGGGGCATTGATGAATGAAGGTATGTAACTAGCTGATTATAAACATGTAGTCCAGAAAGGTGAGTGCGATTTATACTCATTTCCATGTGAGATGGATGCAGGATTTTTCTGGTCGAAACCTTGATTTACTCCATCTTTCGTGAAATAAAGAACCCTCTCTTCTTCCATCAGTCTCCTGGTTTTCATTTTATTGTCCTTCACCAATTTCAAACCAAATTCCACCCTGGTTTTGATTGGTGTCAAAAACGTGCCAGGATCAACTCAATGACCGGCTTGCCTTCCACCTTCCATTGGTGGTTCCTGCTCGTTTTGATTCTGAGTCTTTCATTGCGAAGAGATGGATTTTTTTCTTCAAGCCCAGAAGATTCGTCATTTTTAGAATCAAGCTTTCGACACCATTAAACAATTTCTGGAAAGGTACTCCACCCAAATCTTTCCCCGCGACTGTGTAAAGATCACAAGGTCTTTTTCCAAAGTTAGGAGAATGGTTCGTATGAAATCACATCGTTTCACTGCTGCATCAGGCGCAACCCTGACCGTTCGCGCCGGTATCCTGGCCCTGGCGCTGCTGATCACGGGCATCGTTGCCATAAGTTTCACCCCTTCACAAACTGAAGCCCGGCGGCAGGGCGAGGGAATCAGTACCTTGTCCAATCGGGTGGCGCCTGGTGGTGCTTCAACGGCGGAGGATTTGGTCTTTGAGCCCAGGCACGCACTGGCTGACGTGCTCAATGCCGATGGTACGATCAATATTACCAAAGGGAAAAACGGCAATTTTGATGCGAGCGGGTATCGTCTGGTGTCTGGACCGCAGGATGAACCGCGATTTGTTCCCAATGCGAGTGGGAACTTCGCAAACCAGCGGCCAACCGGCGGTAGCTTCGCCGCTCAGGCTGGAAACGTGATTTATGACACCACCCATGCCTCAAACCAGGGAGCTGAAATTACGGCTGCTGCCAATGGACCGGCAACCAGCATGGGCGACGTGATTGTGTTGGGCGGCACGGACCGGGCTATTTGCCAAATTCAGATTGAACTCTTTACCCTGGCAAGTACCGCGCCATTTGATCTGACCATGAGTCTGTATACTGACTGTTCAACCAATGGTGCGGGCAACTCACCCTGTGGAAATGGTGTCGGGACACTCATCCCTGGTTCAGTCGTCACGGTGAACAACGTCACCCCGCCCGCCCTCGGGACCATTTTCCCGGTAACGTTTCCCTATCCGAATGTGGACGTCTCCAGCGAAGTTGACAATACGATTTCGGTGGTGGTCAACGCCAGCCGCTCAGATGTTTTCTGGCGGATTGGTGAAACCCCGGTGGTTGGAAGCCAGCCGGACGCTGCACCAAGTTTTGTCACGCGGTGTGGCAGCACCGCCGCCAACAACGGGTGCCAGCGCAATTTTGGGTTAACCAACAATTTCTCGATCCAAATCCAGGCGACGGCGGTTGGTGGCACCGGCACCTGTGCCAACGGCACGATCAATGGTATTGCAGTGGACAGCGTCGGCAATATTTATGTCGGTGGCACCTTTACCGAACTGGATACACTTCCCTTGAGCCGGGTGGCCATGTGGAATGGCACCGCCTGGGAAGCACTGGGAGATATTTCAGCCCTGACCAGCAACGGTGTGGATAACAATGTCAATGCCGTGGTGGTGGACAGCAACGACAACGTCTATGTCGGTGGCACGTTCCAGCAAGCGCGTAACAATGCAGGGTCAACCGTGCCCACCAGTCGGGTGGCGATGTGGAACGGCACCACCTGGTCAGCCCTGGGTGATGCAGGCAGTGTCAATGACAACGGCGTCAACAATGCTGTCCAGTCACTGGCGCTTGAGAGCAACGACAACTTGCTGGTCGGAGGAAATTTCACCGAAGCCCGAACCAATGCCGGTACCAAACCCTTGACCAGTCGCTTTGCCCGATGGAACGGCACCATGTGGTCCGCATTCGGCGATGGCACGGTCCTGACCAACAACGGTGTTGGAAACCCGGTCTCGGCGATTGCGGTCGGGACCAACGGCGATATCTTCATCGGAGGCAATTTCACCCAGGCTCGAAATGGTCCCGGCTCAACCGTTCCCACGGCCCGGGTGGCCAGGTGGAATGGGTCGGTTTGGTCCGCATTGGGTGATGGATCAAGTGTGAACAACAATGGCCTTGCCGGTGGCGGTGTCAACTCGATTGTGGTCGGCACCAACGGCGATGTCTTTATCGGGTTTGCTTCCAGCAATCTGTCAGTGCGCACCAATGGTTCGACCAGTGTGCCAGCCAGCCGGGTGGCCAGGTGGGATGGTTCGGCCTGGTTTGCACTTGGCGATCCAACCAGTGCCACGACCAACGGGGTGGATTTTGATGTGGCGAAGATGGCCAGGATCGGGAACAACCTCTTTGTCGGAGGCCGGTTTACCCAGGCGCGCAACAGTGCCGGTTCCACCGTTCCCACGGCTGGAATTGCGATGTGGGATGGCACCACCTGGACGGCGCTGGGCGATGGATCAGCGCTCGGCAACAACGGGATTGGTCCAAACAATCCAACGCCACCGCTTGGTTCCGCCATTACGGGGCTCGGGGTGGATGGCACCACCTTGCTGGTCGGTGGGGATTTTGACGAAGCCCGAACCGACAGCACGAATATTCTGGAAACTGAAAATCTGGCGGCCTGGACTGGAACGGCCTGGATTGGCGTCAGTAGCTGTCCGGATCTTGTTCCCGCCGTTCCGCCGACACTGGCCAAGAATTTTAGCCCCAACCAGATTCCGGTTGGGACGACCTCAACCCTGACGTTTACACTGTCTAACTCAAATACCATTCCGTTGACCGGGGTTGGGTTTACCGACACACTCCCGACTGGATTGGTTGTGGCCACACCCAATGGGCTCACCAGTACCTGTTCCGGAGGAACGGTGACCGCCGTGGAGGGAACGCAGGTTATTACCTTTAGCGGCGGCACCTTGCCCGCCATGGGCACCTGCACCTTCAGTGTGGATGTGTTGGGAACAACCGCCGGGGTGTACACCAACACCACCGAGGCGATTACCTCAATCGAAGGCGGAACGGGCAGCACCGCTTCAGCCATGATTACGGTGGTGGGGCCGCCAACGCTGACCAAGGCGTTTGAACCGGACACGATTTTGCTGACGCAAACTTCGGTGCTGACTTTCACGATGAGCAATGGGAACCCCACAGTCCCATTGACGGGAATCAGCTTTACCGACACGCTCCCGGATGGTGTCATTGTTGCCACACCTGCCTCAGTGATGAATACCTGTAGCAGCGGCACGGTAACAGCGGTTGAAGGAAGCTCGATGATTACGTTCTCGGGCGGCACGCTGGCCCCCAACACCAGTTGTAGCTTTAGTGTGACCGTCCAGGGCATAACCTATGGTGAAAAGGTCAACACCACGAGCACCATTTCCTCGGTTGAAGGGGGAACTGGGGCGGCGGCCATGGCCACGCTCATTGTCCAACCCACGGTTGAACTGGCAACTCTCTATGTGCCCGATACAGTCAACAATCGGGTACAGAAATTTGATGGCAATGTCTGGTCACAAGTCGGACCGGTCGGGCTCTTCAAAACTCCGGAAGCCGTCACGGCGGATCCGTTTGGACAGCGGATTTATGTGGCCGATACGGGAAATAACCGCCTTGAATGGTCAACTGATGGTGGTGTGACCTGGGCGCTGTTTGCTTCGATTGGCTCTGGTCTCAATCAGGTACGGGCGCCGCAAGGTCTGGCGCTTGACCCGGATGGAAACCTGTATGTGGCCGACACCGGAAATAACCGGGTCACGCGGTTTGACGGAGGTGTTCCAGGTTTCGCAACCGTGCTCTTAACCAATGGCAGTACGCTTACCCAGGTGAGGACGCCACACGGCCTGGCGGTGGACACGGCGTTCAATCTGTTTGTGGCTGATTATGGGAATAACCGGATCCTCAGAGTGGCCGGCGCTGATCAACCCGGGCCGGTTGTAACGCTAGTGGCCAGTCTCGGTTCTGCTTCGAATCAGGTTCGGCAACCACAGGGAGTTGGTGTTGATAATGCCGGAAATCTCTATGTCGCCGACACTGGCAACAATCGGGTATTGCAGTTTGCCGGTGGCAACCCAGGACCGGCAACGGTGCTGGCAACAATCGGGTCAACATTAGGGAAAGTTCGGTTGCCGGAAGGTGTCACGGTTAATTTGTTTACCGTTGGACCGCTGGCTGGAATTTCATTCCTCTCAGTGGGTGATACGGCCAATAACCGGATTGTCGGAAGACCGGTTGATACCGCAACCTGGCAACTGGTTGGTGCGCCAAATAATGTTGGCTCCGCCATTGGCCAGTTCCGGTCGCCGTCCAAGATTCGGTGACAAGGAGACAAGGAGACAAGGAGACAAGGAGACAAGGAGACAAGGAGACAAGGTGACAAGGTGACAGTCTAACCATTTGTCATTTTGTCACCCGTCATCTTGTCAAGCTCCGTTGCGGAAAGGTCGGTTTTCGCCCGGATGGGCGCCGGACAATAGCCGGTGGTTGGCCGCTTTGGGCACACCACCGGATCGTCGGTGCGCAGTGGTTTGCGCCCGGATTGGCGCTGGAACACTGGTGAGCGGGGAGCTAAAAAGCTCAGACCCCATTGAAGTCTTTGGATTTCTTTTTCGTGTTTTTCGTGTATTTCGTGGTTTCCTGTTCTGAAATTGGATCTCTCCGGGTGACTTTCGATAAAAACGGGAAGTTGTATTTTTACAGTCCCTTAGCTTGATGCATATGGGGAAACCCCAAACGTTTGCGAGCGAGGTTGCTATATCAGAGTGATCCAGTAGTAGCATTTCAACGGTCTGTTCGCATCGAGGACCCTGGTTTCCCGCAACAAGCCTCCGTTCCTTTCAATCACGCGGATGGAGGCCGCGTTTGTGGCGTTACACGTGAGAAGGACTTCAGTCAATCCGAGTGCGTGTGCCACCGGCAAAGCCTGACGCAGCATCTCCGTGGCAACGCCGCGACCTCGGAAGGATGGCACGGTATCATAGCCGATATGGCCGCCTTCGACGCGAAGTGCATCATTGAGTTCGTGATGAATGGAAATACGCCCCACGAACTGTTCCCCAGCCACGGCCCAGAGATGCGTCTTGGGAACGAACGCTTCGGTTCTTCGATTCGAGTCCGCCAGCTTCTTTGCCACAAACGCGGCAAAGTCCTGTTCGGCAATCTCAAGATCGCCTCCGACCCACCAGGGAAGACCTTCTTGTTGGAATTCTCGAAGCCCACGCAAGAAGCTTTCTCGATATCTCTCTGTCGGCGGAACCAACTGGATCTTCATTTGAACCTTCACCCTCATTCCTTACCCAATATCTCAGAAAACTTATGACAAGGTACTTATCCAGTCATCTTGTCGTTCTACCCCAATCCGTCACTATAATCCAGGTTGCTGCCTCTGGCACGGGTGGATTATGATGCGCATTGGCTTTTGGGGGGCATTCCCAAACCGGGGAACGCCCCCCAAATTTCTCTTGCGACCCCAACTCCCTCCCGTGGCCATGCGAGTACCTGATTCCTCCTTCCTCCACCCATCCTTCCACTTTCTGGCTCGACTCTGCCTGGCTGCTTTCTGCGTGCTGGTGTGGATGATGACCTCGCCGTCGGTGGCATTTGCCCAATACCGGTTTGACACCTGGACCACCGACGATGGGCTGCCGCAGAACGCAGTCTTTGCAGTGACGCAAACACGTGACGGATACCTCTGGTTGACAACACTTGATGGACTGGTGCGGTTTGATGGGGTGACGTTTACGGTGTTCAATAAGGGCAATTCCAGGGGATTGACAAGTCATCGGTTTTCGGCGCTTTTTGAAGATTCTGACGGGACGCTCTGGATTGGCACCATTGACGGTGGTTTAACACGATATCGCGATGGTGTCTTCACGACCTTCACCAAGGTTGATGGGTTGCCGCATGATGGAGTGCGGGCGATCCAGGGCGATTTGAACGGGGATTTGATCATCACGACGGATGGAGGCTTTGCCTACTGGCGCGGGGGGCGTCTCGTGGCTGATCCAGAGCAACTCGATTCTGATCGGGCGGTATTGTATGTGAGTCCGACGGGTACACGCTGGCGGTGGGATGAACAGGGAGTTCATCGGATGACGGGGCGGACCGCGACCTTTCCGATCCAGTTCCCGCATCGAAAAAACATCAACCTCACTTTAATTGAAGACCGGCAGGGGAACCTCTGGGTTGGGGCCTACAATGATGGGATCTATTGCATTTCAGGGGACAGGCTCACTCATTTCACGACGAGCGACGGGTTACCTGCCGGGCGACTCATTCTTCCACGGTGCCAGGATCGGACCGAGGGCATCTGGTTTAGCGCGGAAGACTGGCTTGGCAATCTTCCATCCCGGTTGCTGTTGTTTAAAAATGGACGATTTTCAACTTACCCCACGTCGTTGCTCGTCAAGACCATTTTTGAAGACCGTGAGGGAACACTCTGGATCGGCACCAATGGGCAAGGCTTGAATCGCCTGACGCATCAATTCATCACGACCTATTCAACCGCCAATGGATTGGTCAGCAATAACGTCTATCCTATCTACCAGGACCGCGCCGGCAATATCTGGATTGGTGCCTTTGGTGGCGTGAGTCGGTTCAACGACGGCGTTTTTACCAACTACACGGTGAAGGACGGGTTGCTCTCGCCCAATGTGCAGGCATTCTGTGAAGACGATGCCGGGCGGTTGTGGATGGGCGGAAGGCCAAGCTATTTTCAGAATAGCCAGTTTCATCTTCCACTCGGTGACATCCCTTTCAACGATTACGTCTGTTATTCGATTTATCAAGATCGTTCCGGAGTACTCTGGTTTGGAACACACCGTGGGCTGGTCAAATACGATCATGGGAAGACGCTCTTTCTGACGGTTGAAGATGGATTACCAGGGAGCAATGTCTCAGCCATTCATCAGGACCGTCAGGGCGTGTTGTGGTTTGCTACCAGCGGAGGCATCGCACGGCTGGAAAATGGCAAATTTACCGCACTCACGGTCAAGGACGGATTGACCAGTAATTTTGTGCGCTGTATTTATGAAGATGCCGACGGTGTGCTCTGGTTTGGCACCTATGATGGGGGACTCAGCCGGTACCAAGCCGGACGGTTTACCAGCTACACGACCAGAGAGGGGCTTCATAACAACGGGGTTTTTCAAATCCTCGAAGATGATCGCGGTAATTTTTGGATCAGTTGTAACCAGGGAATTTACCGGGTGAGCCGGGCGCGACTCAACGATTTGGCCGCCGGGAAGGTTCAGACTGTTACATCCATTGCCTATAACAAACAAGATGGCCTGCTCAACATCGAATGTAATGGTGGACGGCAACCAGCCGGAATCAAAGCCCGCGACGGGAAACTCTGGTTTCCGACTCAGCAGGGCGTTGCCGTTATCAACCCGGAAGCCGTGCCGACAAACCCGCTCGCGCCACCAGTGCGGATCGAAACCTGTACCCTTGACCGGAAACTCGTTCCTTTTCGTGATAACCTCCAGGTCAATCCAGGCCAATCCAACCTGGAGATCAAGTACACGGGGTTGAGTTTTATCAAGCCCGAACAGGTGCGTTTTAAGTATCAATTGATCGGACAGGATCCGGATTGGGTTGATGTCGGCACGCGACGCACCGCGAATTATTCCTACTTGCCGCCTGGGGGCTATACGTTCAAAGTCACCGCCGCCAACAGCGACGGCGTGTGGAATCCTGTCGGCGCCGAACTGCACATTGTCGTGCTGCCAAGGTTTTATCAAACCTGGTGGTTTCGAGTGCTCGCGGTGCTGACGCTGGTGGGGATTGTTGGGGTGGCGTTCAAAATCCGGCTTGATCAAGTTGAGCGCGCCCGTCGGGTGCAGGAAGCCTTCTCTCGCCGCTTGATTGATTCACAGGAACAGGAGCGCCAGCGCATCGCCGCCGAATTGCACGACAGTCTGGGGCAAAATCTGCTGGTCATTAAAAACTATGCATTGATGGGGCTCAATGCTGCCCAGAATGATAATCCAATGCGCGAGCATCTGGCCGAAATCTCCGACGCGGCCACGCTGTCTATTGATGAAGTTCGCCAAATTGCACATAACCTGCGGCCCTATCAATTGGAACGGCTGGGGCTGACCAATACATTGCAGGCGATGCTGAGGCAAATTGCCAATGCTTCGGATATCGGCTTTGACTGCGAAATTGATCAAATTGACGGATTGCTCTCAAAAGAAGGGGAGATTGGTCTCTATCGTATCGTGCAGGAAGCCCTCAACAATATTCTGAAACATTCTCAAGCCACTGAAGCTGTCGTCCGAGTCAAACTGGCCGGCAACGAAATCCGAATCACGATTGCAGATAATGGGTGCGGGTTTACGGTCGAGCCAGAGGGCAGGGCTGAATTGCAAAAACGCGGGTTTGGCTTGACGGGGAGCGTCGAGCGCGTGAGGATGCTGGGCGGAACGCAAACCATCCATTCGGCGCCCGGTCAGGGTACGACCATTTCCATCACCATCTCCACAAACCAACATGTCAACCGAAAGTGAACTGCACATTATCATTGCCGATGATCACCCAATCTTTCGGCGCGGGCTGCATATGATTATCGAAGCCGATCCAGGGCTAAAAGTCGTGGCTGAAGCCGATGACGGGGCGGTGGCGCTGGCCGAAGTCAAACGGCTTCAACCACACGTGATTGTGCTTGATATGGATATGCCCGTGCTCGACGGGATGGCTGTCGCGCGCGAGATCCTTCAGCAGCGCTGGCCAGTCGAGGTGGCCTTTCTGACTATGCACAAGGAAGAAGCCATCTTCAATGCGGCACTTGACCTGGGTGTGAAAGGCTATGTGGTCAAAGACAGTGCGGCCACCGAAATCATTGGCTGCATCAAAGCGGTTGCGGCTGGACAACGTTTTATCAGCCCGGTGCTTTCCGGCTTTTTGCTCAACCGGGTTTCTCCGGGGACACCGCACACACCTTCTGGTCTCAGCGCCCTGACGCCAGCCGAGCGACGCGTTTTGCGCTTGATTGCCGACGGCAAACTGAACAATGAGATTGCCACTGAACTTTTCGTCAGCGTCCGCACCGTCGAGCATCACCGTTCGAACATCTGCTCGAAATTGGGGCTCAACGGCAAACACGGGCTACTCAGGTTTGCCCTGACGCACAAATCGGAAATTTAGCAAAGTTGAGCGAGTCGCCAGGCGTCAATCCGGAACAGTGAAGAGCGAAGGAGCGAAGAGCAAAAAACTTCTCCGTATCATTTTGTCACTCTGTTTCCCCTGTCACCCCAGAAGGGCATAAGCGCCAGGAGAAGGAAACAAAGCCCGATCTGGACAAGGGGACAAGCGGAAAGGGGACACGGAGAGAAAAACATTCTCCCGCTCCCAACGTCGGTAGCAGGATCTCCTTGTCCCCTTGTCTCCCCAGCTCCTTGTCTCAAACAGGTCCAAATTTCCTTCTCCTGGCGCTTATGCCCCAGAAGGGCCTGCCCCAAAACTCACGAACCAAATTGGATTAAAGCCTCGGGCCGTAGCGACGTCAGCGAGCAAGGTCCGTGGAACACAAATCACACATTCCGCCCGCCGCTTCCCACCTTCCACGGATTCCGCCATAAACGCCAGGATCAGGATTTCAGGCCCCACCAGAGCGTCGTTCAATGCCAACGGAAAGGACACGGGTTTTCTTATACCATTTTGGAATGAAGTGATCGTATTAAAAAACAGTCAAGTAATTCAATCAATTGAAGTTAGTAAACTACTGACTACGATCTACTGACTACAAACTGGTATTATCCTGGCCCTCAGCCCAAATTCTTCAGCCCCGAGTTTGCGAATCTTCAGCTCCCAAATAGGTGCCACCACCTATATGAAATTAGGTGGCGGCACCGATGTGCAAGGGGTTCTTCTCGTCTAATAATTCCGCCTGGAGTCTTCCACCTTTTCGACCAAACCTCGCAAACAAGGAATGTTAGGAGAAATGATGTTGTTGATCGTTGATGACCATGCCCCAATGCGCCGGCTCATTCGGCGAGTGACTGGTGATTTGGCCGACCGGATTGAAGAATGTGCCGCAGGGGAGGCAGTGTTGGCAGCGTATGAACAGCATCATTTCGGTGAGGCCGATTGGGTACTGATGGATGTCGAGATGGGAGGGATGGACGGGTTGACCGCGACACGGGAGTTGCGAGCGGCGCATCCGGAAGCCCGCATCATCATCGTCACCAAATATAACGATGAGCAGTTGCGAGCGGCAGCCTTCCAAAATGGGGCGTGCGGCTTTGTCCCCAAAGAAAATCTGCTGGAGTTACGTGCGCTGCTGAGCGGCGCCAGTCAAAACCCCTGAAATCATCCAGACCAATACTGAAATAATTGCCTTCTAAGAAGCTATCTTGTTGAAAAACAAGTGGTTAATATTTTCATAATTCATGATTTGTATTGAGAGGAAGTGGTTGGGTATGTTACGCAAAATCCTGGGAATGAGCTTGTTTGCCGTTGTGATCGTCAGTTCAAGTCTTGGACTTACCTCAACTTCAGCCCGCAAGTCGGTTGATACCAATCTCAAATCAGTGACCCGTCTCCAGCAAGACCAGCGAGGGAAACTTCTTCACCCTCTGGCGCCAGATGGATTTTTGATCGGGCGCAATGCTCCCGCCATGGATGTGCGGTCATTGGTGAAGCCCGTTTCCAGAACTCAGGTTCAAACGGTGACAGCGCAACCATTTCGGGAACTGCAATCGCAACTCCTTGTTTCAAACGGCCTGTTGCCCCAGCAGATCGCCCCAGGGCTTGATCGCCGGGTGACGGGTGTTCCCGAAAATATGGAAATTGAATGGACAGTTGCCCCCTGGACAGATCCGACTCAGCTTCAACTTGAGTTTCCTGAGGTTGAGTGGGTTGAGTATGACGGCGACCAGAATTTGATTCTGCACACAGCGGCTGAAGATATCCTGATTCGGGATGCCAAAGCCTGGCAGGAAGTGTCATACCAGACGATTGAAGTTCCACTCACGGTTGATTTTTTGGGTGAAGGCCGGGTGAGTATCACACCTGGGGTGTATTCGACCGCCGATGTGCTTCAGATTGGGTTGAGAGTGGTGTCGGCGTCGCGGGCAGCGACCGGGGGTGGTTTTACGACCAATGCCACGTTGACGGTGACCAATGGCAATGACAGTGGTTCGGGGTCATTGCGCGACCGGATTACGGCGGCGGCCTCGGGCGACACGATCCAGTTTTCCGGCGTGACGACCGTGACATTGACGTCGGACGAACTCTTGATCGACAAAAATTTGACCATCAACGGCGGCACCAATGGGGTGACGATTACGCGTTCCGGAGCGACGCAATTCCGCATTTTCAATATCAGCAGCGGGACGGTTTCGCTGACCAAACTGACAATCAGCAACGGCAATAATCCAGGACAGGCCGGCGGGATCCAAAACTCCGGGACCTTGACCATGACCGAGTGTGTGGTGACTGGAAACACCTCGCCACAGGCCGGCGGCGTGCAAAACGACAGCGTGATCACGCTCAACCGATGCACGATTGCCAATAATACTGCGACCGGTGCGGGTGGCGGGTTGGTCAGTTTTGGAACATCAAATACCCTGACCAACTGTACGATCAGCAACAATCAGGCCGCCAGTGGTGGTGGTGGCTTGAGCATCTCAGCCGGGACATTGACCATGACCAACTGCACGGTGGCATACAATCAGTCTACGAGTGGTTCCGGTGGTGGGATAAGTTTTGCAAATGGGCTGACGGTTGTCTTAAAAAACACCATTGTTGTCAGCAATACGGGTTCATCCAATCAAAACATTAATGGAACGCTTGATGCGTCCAGTTCTTACAATCTTGTCGGTACCTCCGGGTCAGGTGGACTCGTCAACGGTACCAATGGAAACCAAACCGGTGTGACCAGCCCTGGATTGGATGTACTGGCCAGCAACGGTGGGTATACACAAACCATTGCGCTGCTTGCTGGCAGTCCGGCACTGGATAAAGGCGCCGCCGCCGCTGGGGTCACAACCGATCAGCGCGGTCAGACACGACCCACGAACATTACCACGATCCCGGCGGCATCTGGGGGGGACGACAGCGACATTGGCGCTTTTGAGATAATTCCGAGTTGTTCAACCCTGTCATTTAGCCCGTCATCGTTGCCAGGTGGCACAGTTGGATTAAGTTACTTGCAAACGATTTCAGCCAGCGGTGGAACGGCACCCTACACCTATGCGGTGACCAGCGGAAGTCTTCCGCCTGGGTTAACGTTGCTCAGTGATGGAACGTTAAGCGGCGTGCCGACGACCAATGGCTCGTTTAGCTTTACCGTAACCGCAACCTATGGGTTTGGATGTACCGGAAATAAAGCATACACACTCGTCATTGCCGCCTGTACTCCAGGAACATCATTTACGGTCAATGACCTGGGGGATGCCCCAGATGCCAATCCAGGGGATGGCGTCTGTCAAACGGCAGGTGGGGTTTGTACGTTACGTGCCGCGATTCAGGAAAACAACGCCGTGCCGAGCTGTGGCAGGACCATTAGTTTTAGCGTGATGGGCACCATCAATCTGACAAGCGCCTTACCTGACCTTTCAGCCAGTGTCACGCTCAACAATTCGCTGGGAGAAATAACCGTCAATCGGAGTTCCGGCGGAAATTATCCGATTTTCAATGTCGCCAGTGGTATCGCGGTGACGATCAATACCCTGGTGATCAGTAATGGCCTTGGGGTTGAAGGTGGCGGTATCCGCAACGCCGGGTCCTTGACCTTGACCAATTCCATGTTGATAGGCAATGGGACGGTGGGTGCCAGACCGGTGACAGGTGGCGGCGGCGGTATTTTTAATACTTCCACTGGCGTACTGACCCTGAATCGGTGTGCGCTGGTCAATAACACCGCCACGGGTCAAGTTGGGAATGGTGGTGCTGGCAGCGGCGGCGGCGGCGGCGGCCTTGGCGGAGCGGTTTATAACAATGGCGGCACGGTCAGCATTACCAACACCACATTTTCCGGCAATCAGGCCGTTGGCGGCGCTGGCGGGAATAGTGGCGGTGGGTGTTGTGTCGGCGGCGGTGGTGCCGGCGGTGGCAATGGTGGTGCTGGTGGAATTGTCATACCTACCTCAACTGCACCGCAATCAGGTGGTTTTGGTGGTGGCGGCGGCGGCGGCGGGAACGGTCGAGATGGTGCTGCTGGTGGACGCTACGGCGGCGGCGGCGGCGGTGGGTATGGCGCCGGTTTTGGAACAAGCGGTGCTGGTGGTGGTTTCTTAGGCGGTGCGGGAGCAAATTCAAGCTCTTCATTCTCACGAAACGGTGCCGGCGGCGGCGGTGGTGGCGTGGGTGGTGCCATTTACCAGAACAGCGGCAGTATGACGCTGGTTAATGTGACGATTGCCAGCAATACCGCCATGGGTGGCGCCGGTGGAACAAATTCATCAAATGTGGCCCAAAACGGTGCGGCTGGCAGCAGCCGAGGCGGTGGTATTTACAATGAAGCCGGAACGCTGACACTCCAGAATTCCATTGTTGCTGGCAACACCGCGCAACAGGCAAGTTTTGCCGACTGCGACAGCAACAGTACCGCGATTGTGACCAATGGCTACAATCTGTTTGGCAGTGGAACTGGCTGCCCAACCGGCGGAACACAAGACCAAACCGTGACACCGGCGAATGTGTTCACGACAGCACTTAGTCCATTGGGATATTTTGGCGGCGGACTCACCCAGACTCATCGGTTGTTGACTGGAAGCCCGGCGATTGACAAGGGAAGTGCTTTCACCGGTGTGAGTGTTGACCAGCGGAGCCGACCACGCCCGGTTGACGTTCCTGGCGTTTCTTCAGCTTCAGGTGGCAACGCCAGTGACATCGGGGCTTATGAAGTCCAAAACTGTGTCGGTGGGGTAACGATTTCCCCAACTTCATTGCCTCTGATTGGATCCAACGTGCCATATAGTCAGACATTTACGGGGAGTGGAGGGACGTCACCATACTTTTTCAGTGTCAGTTCTGGGGCGTTACCGACTGGGTTAGCTTTATCTTCGGATGGGATCTTGTCAGGAACTCCAACCACTGATGGAACTTATAATTTTACAATTCTGGTTTCAGACAACAACGGGTGTTTCTCAACTCAGGCATACACGCTGGAAGTATCGTGTCCGACAATCACCACACATCCGGTCAGTCAGGTTATTTGTGACGGCGGTTCAGCCACGGTGTCGGTGACAACGACTGGAACTGGGGTGACGTATCAGTGGCGCAAGGGCGGTGTTGATATTAACGGGGCGACGAACAGCAGCTATACCATACCAGTCTTTACCGCAGCCGATGCCGGTAGTTACGACGTGGTCGTGGATACGGCGGCCTGCGCGCCAATTACCTCAAACCCAGCGACGTTGAGCTTGCTTGGGCCAACCGTGATGACCAGCACCATGCCGTTATGGGGCGGACGGTTGAACGGCGCCCAGTTTGAAGTTGGGACCAATGGCGCCTCGGCTTCCGAATCGCCCGACAAAGCCTTTGACGGAACGTTTTCCAAATCGTTGATTCGATACACCGCCAATGTCGGATATATCGTTTCGCCAATCAATTGCAGTCCATCGGGGCGAGTCATCAACCGGTTTCGAGTTTATACCGCGAATGATTTTCCAGACCGTGATCCGGCCAGTTATGAGTTGTATGGAACGAACAGTCCGATTTCCGGCAACGGGCCCTTTGCCGCCAATCTCTTTACCTTAATCAGCTCTGGCAGCCTGGCGTTACCATCCGGGCGCAATACCAGTACGCTTGACGATGCCAATTCCCAGGAAATCAGCTTTTCCAATACCACGCCGTATCAGACATTTATGCTGATTTTCCCAACCGTGAAGAATGCTGGGGCTGTTCTCAGCACACAGGTGGCTGAAATCAAATTTTATCCGGAAAACTCTCAACCCACGCTTTCGACCACACCGGTTTCGCTGTTGCAAGGGGCAACAATCGCTGGGAGTGCGATTGGAACCGCCGGTCCTGGGACATCCCAGGCAGCAAATACGCTGACCATCGCTGTGAGCAGTGATGGAACGAATTTCGGTTCATCAGCGACACTCAACGGAGTCACGATCAACGATCTGGTGGTGGCTGCCAATGGGACAGTGACGGCCACGATTGCCGCGACTTGTTCAGCTTCCAATGCCAGTTTTACTGTCAGAGTGACAAATAACCAGAATCAGAGCGCAACTGCAACGCTGAATGTAACGGTGACGGCCAATACTGCTCCGACCTTGAGCTATAACAACGATTCGGTCGCCAACGGCAGTGCACTTGTGATTAACCCGGCGACCGGGCCCAGTGATGATGGAACGATTTCGAGCATTGTCGTTCAGGATCAGGGGACGTACACCGGAACAATCTCGGTTAACAATACAAATGGTGTGGTTTCAATTTCCAATGCTGGTCCAGTTGGAACCCACACCATCACGATCCGGGCCACTGATGATTGTACTCTGACAAGTGACGCGACGTTTACTCTCACGGTGACCTCGGTTGGAACGGCTGTTTCTTCAATCATTCGTGCTTCCAGCAATCCGGCCTGTGCCAGTACCTCAGTGAGCTGGACGGTGACGTTTGTGGGATCAGTCACGGGAGTAACCGCGTCGAATTTTGCGCTTGCTGGTGGCACCGGAGCCAGTATTACCAACGTCACCGGGTCTGGAACAACCTGGACCGTCACTGCCAATACTGGAACCGCAGCCGCAGTTTCACTTGGGCTGAATATGGTCAATGACACCGGGGTAAATCCGGTTTTGACCAACCTTCCGTTCACAAGTGGCCAGACCTATACGGTGAATGGTGTTCCAACCACGGCGAGCGCGGGGTCAGATCAAACCCTCTGTCTGGCAAGTCCGACAGCCACGCTGGCCGCCAATGCACCATCAACCGGAACAGGATTGTGGTCAGTTGTCACTGCGCCGGCTGGTGGCTCAACGTTGTCAAATCAGTTTAGTGTCGTAACTTCGCCCACGGCGACATTTACCCCTAACCCTGGGGCCGTCGGTAGCTATACCTTGCGGTGGACGATTTCAAATGCGCCCTGTACGGCGTCAACTGATGATGTGGTGATTACCTATCAGGCGTCCCCCACTCCTTCAAATGCCGGGCCGGACCAGACGTTGTGTGTTGGAACAAACGCCACGCTGGCCGCCAACAACCCGAGCGTGGGAACTGGACAATGGTCAGTTGTCAGCGGGCCGAGTACATCCAGTGCCCAATTTAGCAACACCGCAAGCCAGTCGGCTACGTTCACACCAGCCGGAGGCGCCGGGACGTACACCTTGCGGTGGACGATTTCAAATTCACCTTGCGCTCCGTCAACCGATGATGTGGTCTTGACCTACCAGGCGGCACCGACCACGTCGAATGCCGGACCGGATCAGACTCTGTGTGTGACCAATCCGGCGGCGACTCTGGCTGCCAATGCCGCATCAACCGGAACGGGGCAGTGGAGTGTTGTTACGGCACCACCTGGAGGTTCAACTGCTTCTGGTCAGTTTAGCAATGTCAATCTGGCAACTGCGACGTTTACTCCAGCTCCAACCGTAACTGGCACCTACACCTTGCGGTGGACGATTTCAAATTCACCTTGTACTGCTTCGACTGACGATGTGGTTTTGACCTATCAGGCAACACCAACCACGTCAAATGCCGGGCCGGATCAGGCCATCTGTGCTGGTTCAAGTGCCACGTTGGCCGCCAACAATCCGACCGTCGGAACCGGGCAATGGTCGGTCGTCAGCGGACCAAGTACGTCAAGTGCGCAATTTAGCAACACAGCAAGCCGGACAGCGACCTTTACGCCTGGTGGTGGAGCTGGGGTCTATACTCTGCGGTGGACGATTTCAAATTCACCTTGCACTCCGTCAACCGATGATGTGGTGGTGACAGTCAATTCAGCTCCTTCCGTCAATCCAGTGTCGCCAACCGCGATTTGCAGTGGCGGAACGACGAGCATCGCGCTGACCAGCACGCCCGGCGGAGCCAGCTTTAGCTGGACGATTGGAACGGTGACGGGAAGCGTGACCGGACAGTCAGCCGGTTCGGGCAGCAGCATCGCCCAGACCTTAACCGGAAACGGAACAGTTACTTACGTGGTGACCGGAACCCTGAGCGGTTGCCCGAGCGCACCCGTCAACATCGTCCAAACCGTGAATCCAAACCCGGTGGTGAATCCAGTTTCGCCAACCGCGATTTGCAGTGGTGGAATAACGAACATCGCGTTGACCAGCACACCATCAGGTGCCAGCTTTAGCTGGACGATTGGAACAGTGACGGGAAGCGTGACGGGACAAACGGCAGGTTCGGGCAGCAGCATCGCCCAGACCTTAACCGGAAGCGGATCAGTGACGTATGTGGTAACAGGCACGCTGAGTGGCTGTCCGAGCGCGCCGGTCAACATCGTGCAGTCCGTGACTGGACCGCCATCGGTCAATCCAGTGTCGCCAACGGCAATTTGTAGTGGCGGAACAACCAACATCGCCCTGACCAGTACGCCAGGTGGAGCGACGTTTAGCTGGACGATTGGAACAGTGACTGGATCAGTCACGGGACAAACGGCAGGTTCGGGCAGCACAATTGCCCAGACCTTAACCGGAAGTGGGACAGTGACTTATGTTGTAACGCCATCCTTGAGTGGTTGTACTGGAACGCCGGTCAACATCGTGCAAACCGTCAATCCAACACCATCAGTCAACCCGGTATCGCCAACCGCGATTTGTAGTGGCGGAACGACCAGCATCGCCCTGACCAGTACTCCAGGTGGAGCGAGCTTTAGCTGGACGATTGGAACAGTGACCGGAACCGTGACCGGACAGTCAGCCGGTTCGGGCAGCAGCATCGCCCAGACCTTAACCGGAAACGGGACAGTGACCTACGTGGTAACTGGGACGCTGAGCGGTTGCCCGAGCGCACCAGTCAACATCGTTCAATCTGTCAATCCAGCGGCAACGACCAATGCCGGACCAGACCAGACGGTGTGTGCCGACAACCCGGCGGTTACCCTGGCGGGTGTGATTGGCGGTGGTGCCGCGACCGGAACGTGGAGTGGTGGAGCGGGAAGCTTCAGCCCGGATGCAAACACCCTCAACGCGGTCTACACGCCATCAACTGGTGAAATCACGGCTGGAACGGTGACGTTGACGCTGACAACCGACGATCCATCTGGACCGTGCGGTGCGGTGAGCGATACGGTGACCATTACAATCGTGAATTGTACGGTGGTGCAGTATTCGCTGATGGTGGCGGATACAACCAATAACCGGATTCAGGGTTTTGACGGAACGAACTGGGCTGTGATCGGAGTCGGCACGGTGGGTTCTGGACCGGGTCAGTTCCGGTTGCCGGAAGCCGTGGCCTTTGACCTGACGGGACGAATCTACGTGGCGGACACCGGAAACAATCGAATCCAATGGTCAACCGATGGTGGAACGACCTGGGCGGACTTTGCGACTAATGGAACTGGAACCAATCAGGTGAAAGCCCCGCAAGGACTGACGCTTGATTCAGAAGGCAACCTGTATGTTTCCGACACTGGAAACGGACGGGTCATGCGCTTTGACGACGGTAATCCTGGAACCGGAGTGGTGATTGCCAGCAATGGTACCGGAGGCGGTCAGGTCGGAAGCCCACGTGGGCTGGCGATTGATGCCACGTTCCGCTTATTTATTACTGACGAAACCAACAGCCGAATTTTGCGCATTACAAATGCCCACACAACGGTGGCGACAGCCAGCGGAACGATCCTGGCAACCTCTGGAACAGGGATGAACAAGGTCCAGAATCCACAGGGCATTACGATTGATTCCAATGGGACACTCTTTATTGCTGATACTGGTAACTCACGCATCCTGCGCTGGGTGAATGCCAACCCGAACAATGCCAGTACCATGGCCTTGATCGGAAGCCAGCTTGGGCAGGTCAATCGTCCTGAAGGAGTTACCGTGGTGACTTTCACCAGTGGACCATTTGCCGGCGGTCCAATGTTGATTGTCGGAGACACCTCAAACAATCGAATTCAAGGCCGGTATATCCCAACCGGACAGTGGAATCTGGTCGGTTCGCCAAACAACATCGGCAGTGGAACAGGGCAATTCCGCTCACCGAGTAAAATCCAGTAACCAGACGGAAGGCATCAAGCGGAAGACATTGGGCTTTGAGGTTGAAGGTTCAGTGTCTGAAGGGATGAAGATGAGGGGTGAAGAATCTCTTTTGCTTCATCCCTTTTTTCTTGTCTCGGGACCAACGCGTAGTGGGCTCAACCTATTGAATTGATTTCATTCCTCATCCTTTGAATTTAGACCGGTTCCTCCGGTCCCTGGCCCAAAAATAGGTGCCACCACCTATATGAAGTAGGTGGTGGCGCCGATGTGCATCTGGTCCTCTTGCCTGATAATCCAGTCTGATGTCGCTACTCGCTTTCCGAACTCTACAAAACAAGGACTATAAAAAGAAATGGTGATGTTTGTGATTGATGGCCCTGACCTGAGGCGTTTCATCTGAAAGAAAAACAGATTGATTTAGCCGCCAAAGGATTGATGAATCAACAGAAATCCTATTCACCCAACCCTTTTCGCAAAAAGGCGAGACACCACGATTCAATTGAATATTTAGAGGGAGTTACAGGCCATGCTACGCCAGATACTGGGGATTTGTCTGTTCGCGATTACCATATTGAGTTTCAGTATTGGACTCACATCAATTTCAGCCTACAAAGCGGTGGATACCAGTTTGAATCCGGTAGTTCATCTGCAGAAGGATCAGCCACGTGGTTTAGCGTTGGGATCGGTTTCCAACCTGCTTCAGCCAAAAGCGCAGGATATCCGCGCCATGATAAAACCGGTTTCGCGCCTTCAAACTCAGGGAGTTACCTCACACCTCTTTCCTGAGGTGCAATCTGAACTGCTCCGTGCGGGAGGCACCCTGGAACAGCAAATCGCACCAGGACTTGAACGGCGCATCAGTGGGATTCCGGAAAGCGCCGCCGTGGAGTGGACCGTTGCTCCCTGGGCGGATCCCGGCCAGATTGAACTGGAGTTTCCAGGTGTTGAGTGGGCTGAGACGCTGGCTGACCAGACGCTGGTTTTGCACATGGGAGGGAGCAAGGAAATTCGGCTTTCAGAGGCCGTAGCCCGGCAGGAAGGACCGAACCAAACCCTGGAGGTGCCAGTCTCGGCGGTCTATTACGGTGGTGGTCGAGTTGGAATCTCGGTTGGCATCTATTCAAGGAGCGAACCACTCGTGGTCTCAACGCGGGTGTTTGTCTCAAATGCCACGTTTAACGTGACCAATCTCAATGATTCAGGATCAGGTTCACTCAGGCAGGCGATTACCGATGCTAATAACAACGGATCCGCTGCTGATACCATTACCTTTCAGTCTGGACTGACCGGAACAATCTCGCTGTCGAGTAGCCTGCCGCTCATCAGTGGAACATTAACGATTACCGGGCCTGGCGCCTCAACGCTGACGGTCAACGGCGGGAGCTTCACAATTTTCAGTGTGGCTAACGGTATTACCTTGCAGATGAGCGGTTTACGGGTGACAGGCGGAGGTGTCTCCAGCGGGCTCAATGCGGCTCACCTGGATGTTGGCGGAGGCACCGCAACCCTTTCCAACTGTGAATTCTCTGGCGCCAATGGTACGGCGGTGGCCTCTTTTATTTCAATCACCATGACAAACTGCGCCATCATCAATGCCAGCCAATTTGGCTTGAGGAATGGACGCACGGCGGCGCTTACCAATGTGACGATCAGTAACTGTGGAACAATTGGACTCGAATCATCATCAGGGGTGACGGTCTCAACCACGTTGGTGAATTGCACGATTGCCAATAATGCGTCAGTCGGTTATAGCGCGAATTTGCGAGCTGGGGAAACCCATTCCCTCACCTTAAAAAACACCATTATTGCAAATAATTTGAATCCTCAAATTCGGTTTATTTCAAATGGCGGGACGTCCAACCTGACCTCGCAAGGATTCAATCTGCTGAGCGACAATAGTCTGTCGCCATCGGTTGCCAGTGACCTCCTCAATACCAATCCCATCCTGGCGGCATTGGCGAGCAACGGCGGAACGACCCAAACCCGCGCCTTACTCCCAGGCAGTCCCGCCATCAATGCCGGGACGGCAACCGGTGCTCCAACCACCGACCAGCGTGGCATCAGCCGGGTTGGAACGACCGACATCGGTGCGTTTGAATCGCGTGGGTTTACGATGGCCCTGTCAAACGGGAACAACCAGAGCACGGCGGTGAATACAAGCTTTGCCACTCCATTGTCGGTGACGGTGAGCAGCGCCAATAGCGAGCCGGTCAACGGTGGGCAAGTCACCTTTACCCCGCCCGTAAGCGGTGCCAGTTGTACCATTGCCGGAAATCCGGCCACAATTTCGAGCGGTACCGCCACGACTGGCACCGTTACCGCCAATGGAACAACCGGTGGGCCATACACGGTGGCGGCCAGCGCCCAAGGGGTTACAACCGGAGTCAATTTCAGCCTGACGAACAATGTGGCTGGGACGACGGTGAGTTCAATGAGCCGGGCTTCGACCAATCCAGCCTGTATCAATACTTCGGTAAGCTGGACGGTGACCTTTGCCGCATCGGTGACGGGTGTAACGACGTCAAACTTCTCACTGGTGGGAGGAACTGGCGCCAGTATCACGGGGGTAAGCGGTTCGGGAACAACCCGAACGGTAACGGCCAATACCGGAACGGCAGCGGCAACCCTGGGATTGAATATGGTCAATGCGACGGGAGTGAGCCCCGGTCCGACGAATCTACCATTCACCGGCCAGACCTATACCGTCAACGGCAACCCGACGACGGCCAATGCCGGCTCTGATCAGGCGATTTGTAGTGGTTCGGCCACGCTGGCAGCCAACAATCCGTCAGTGGGAACAGGACAGTGGTCAGTTGTGAGCGGACCGAGTACGTCATCCGCCCAATTTAGCAGCACATCAAGTCCAACGGCGACGTTTACGCCAGCCGGTGGGGCCGGAACGTACACCTTGCGGTGGACGATTTCAAATTCACCCTGCACGGCTTCGACCGATGATGTGGTCATCACCCTGGTATCAACCGTGGTCACCAACGGGAATGACAGCGGTGCCGGGAGCTTACGGCAGATCATTACCGATGCCTGCGCCGGGAGCACGATTACGTTCTCTGGTGTGACAACCGTGACCTTGACGACGGCGGAACTGGCGATCAACAAAAATCTGACCATCAATGGTGGTTCAGGTGTGACAGTGACCCGGAGCACGGCTGGGGGAACACCGAATTTCCGGATTTTCAACATCACCAGCGGCAGCGTGGCGATGAACAATCTGACCATCAGCAATGGAAATCAGACGCTTGGCGGCGGCGTGAGAGTTGACGCCGGCTGCAGTTTGAACCTGCAAACGTGTCTTGTTTCAGGAAATACCGCAACCGGGAATACGTCGGGTGATGGCGGTGGTGGGCTCTGGATTGCCGCCAATGCTGGAAATATTACAATCAACCAGTCAACGATTTCAGGGAATAGCTGTACCAATGCCAATGGATTTGGAGGAGGACTGCGGACCCAAGGTGCATTGAGCGGTGGTTCAACTTTAACCGTTACGAACTCAACCATTAACAATAATACGATTCAGACATCAGGTGCCGGTCTCTATATTGACGGTGCCGCCACCACGATGACGAACTGTACCATCAGTAATAACAGTGGTAACAGTTTGGGAGGTGGAATTCTGTTTAGTGCTTCGACGGCGACACTTACAAATGTGACTATTGCCAATAATAGTGCGAACAATGGTGGTGGAATTAGCAGCGGAGGTTCAACCATTACCCTCACCAATTGCCTGATTGCCCAGAACCAGGGCGCCGGTGGCGATATTGACGTGCAGGCAGCCATTACATCTTCAAGCTCGTTTAACCTGATTGGTGTAGATTTTCAGTTGACTGGTATTACCAACGGCACCAATGGGAACCAGATTGGGACTCAGGCAAATCCAGTGATTCCACGCCTGGGCGGATTGGCTTCCAATGGCGGACCAACCCAAACCAGAGCCTTATTGCCTGGAAGCCCGGCGGTCAATGCCGGGACCAACGCCGGAGCGCCCACAACCGATCAGCGCGGGATTTCGCGGCCACAACAAAGCACAGTGGATATTGGCGCCTTTGAATCGCGTGGCTTTACGATGGCGATTTCGAGTGGAAACAACCAGAGCACCCTGGCGAGTACAAACTTTACCAATCCTCTGGCAGTCACCGTGAGCAGTGCCAATAGTGAGCCGGTCAACGGTGGGCGGGTGACGTTTACCCCGCCCGGAAGCGGTGCCAGTTGTACGCTGGCTGGCAATCCAGCCACCATCACCAGTGGAACGGCGACAACCGGAACGGTAACAGCCAACGCCACGACGGGTTCATACACGGTGGCCGCCAGCGCCGCCGGGGTTACAACCGGTGTCAGTTTCAACCTGAACAACACCGGAACGTCGGTGACGTCAATCAATCGGGCTTCAACCAATCCAGCCTGCACCAGTACCTCAGTTACCTGGACGGTGACCTTTGCGGCGTCGGTGACAGGGGTGAGTACCTCGAATTTCTCAGTTGTTGGTGGGACCGGTGCCAGCGTGACCAGTGTGACTGGTTCTGGCACCACGCGAACCGTAACGGCCAACACTGGAACGGCGGCCACGGCTTCGCTGGGATTAAATATGGTCAATTCAACCGGAGTGAATCCTGGCATTACCAATCTGCCATTTACCGGACAAACCTATTCCGTCAATGGCGCACCGACGACCGCGAATGCCGGTCCAGATCAATCACGGTGCGTCTCAACGCCGACCACGACGCTGGCAGCCAATACCCCAACCACGGGGAACGGGCTCTGGACGGTCGTGACGGCACCGCCGGGAGGGAACACGTTATCCGCCCAATTCAGCAATACCAGCTCAGCAACCTCGAACTTTACGCCAAGCCCAGCCGTGACAGGGAATTACACGTTGCGGTGGACGATCTCAAATTCACCCTGTACGGCATCAACCGATGATGTGGTGATTACCTACCAGGGAGCACCGACCGTTTCGAATGCCGGTCCGGATCAAACGTTATGTCTGGGAACGAATGCGACCCTGGCCGCCAATAATCCAACTGTGGGAACGGGACAATGGTCGGTGGTGAGTGGTCCAAGTACTTCAACCGCACAGTTTAGCAACACCGCCAGCCAGACCGCGACCTTTACTCCAGCCAGCGGCGCTGGGGCGTACACACTGCGGTGGACGATTTCAAATTCACCCTGTACCGCTTCAACCGATGATGTGGTGATTACCTATCAGGCCAATCCGACTGCCTCGAATGCCGGCCCAGATCAGACATTGTGCGTGGGATCAAATGCGACGCTAGCGGCCAACAACCCGACAGTCGGAACCGGTCAATGGTCAGTGGTCAGTGGTCCAAGTACTTCAACCGCACAGTTTAGCAGCGTTTCAAATCGAACCGCGACCTTTACCCCAGCCGGCGGGCCTGGAGCGTACACGCTACGGTGGACGATTTCAAATTCACCATGCACGGCGTCAACCGATGATGTGGTGATTACCTATCAGGCCAATCCGACCGGTTCGAATGCCGGTCCGGATCAGACGTTGTGTCTGGGAACGAACGCCACGCTGGCAGCTAACACGCCAGGCACGGGAACTGGTCAGTGGTCGGTGGTAACTGGCCCAAGCACCTCAAGCGCCCAATTCAGCAGCACTTCAAACCCAACCGCAACGTTTACGCCAGCCAGTGGCACCGGGACATATACCTTGCGGTGGACGATTTCAAATGCACCCTGCACAGCTTCAACGGATGATGTGGCCATCACGATCAATTCTGTTCCAACCGTGAACCCGGTTACTCCGACGGCGATTTGCAGTGATGGAACAACGAACATCGCCCTGACGAGCACGCCATCAGGTGCGACGTTTAGCTGGACGATTGGCACGGTGACCGGAACCGTGACCGGCCAGACGGCAGGTTCAGGCAGCAGCATCGCCCAGACCTTAACCGGAAGCGGAGCAGTGACGTATGTGGTGACCGGCACGCTCAGTGGCTGCCCAAGTGCACCAGTCAACATCGTTCAAACAGTCAATCCGAACCCGGTGGTGAATCCAGTAAGCCCGACGGCGATTTGCAGTGGCGGAACAACCAGCATCGCGCTGACCAGCACGCCATCAGGCGCCACCTTTAGCTGGACGATTGGCACGGTAACCGGAACCGTCACAGGTCAAACCGCAAGTTCGGGCAGCACGATTGCCCAGACCTTAACCGGAAGCGGAACGGTGACCTACGTGGTGACCGGGACGCTGAGTGGTTGCCCGAGCGCGCCAGTCAACATTGTCCAGACCGTGAATCCAAACCCGGTGGTGAATCCAGCTTCTCCACCAGCGATTTGCAGTGGCGGGACGACGAATATTGCTTTGACCAGCACCCCATCAGGTGCCAGCTTTAGCTGGACCATCGGCACCGTGACGGGAAGCGTGACAGGCCAAACAGCAGGTTCGGGCAGCACGATTGCCCAGACCTTAACCGGAAGTGGGACAGTGACCTACGTGGTGACCGGGACGCTCAGTGGCTGCCCAAGCGCACCAGTGAACATTGTCCAAACCGTCAATCCAAACCCAACCGTCAACCCAGTATCGCCAACGGCAATCTGCAATGGCGGAACCACAAATATCACCCTGACGAGCACACCATCAGGTGCAAGCTTTAGCTGGACGATTGGAACGGTGACCGGAACCGTGACGGGCCAGACAGCCGGTTCGGGCAGCAGCATCGCCCAGACCTTAACCGGAAGTGGGACAGTGACCTACGTGGTGACCGGGACGCTGAGCGGTTGCCCAAGTGCACCAGTCAACGTGGTGCAAACCGTGACCGGACCGCCTTCAGTTAACCCAGTATCACCAGCGGCGATTTGCAGTGGCGGAACAACCAGTATCGCCCTGACCAGTACTCCAGGTGGAGCGACGTTTGACTGGACCATCGGCACAGTAACTGGAACGGTGACCGGACAAACCGCCGGTTCGGGCAGCACGATTGCCCAGACGCTGACGGGAAGTGGAACGGTAACCTACGTCGTGACACCATCCTTGAGTGGTTGCACCGGAACACCAGTCAATATTGTCCAGACCGTGAATCCAAACCCGGTGGTGAACCCGGTGTCACCAACCGCGATTTGCAGTGGCGGAACAACGAACATTGCCCTGACCAGCACGCCATCAGGTGCAAGCTTTAGCTGGACGATTGGAACGGTGACCGGAACGGTTACGGGCCAAACCGCAAGCTCAGGCAACACGATTGCCCAGACCTTAACCGGAAATGGAACGGTGACTTACGTTGTGACGGGGACACTCAATGGCTGCCCAAGTGCGCCAGTCAACATCGTGCAAACAGTCAATCCAAACCCGGTCGTAAATCCTGTTTCACCAACGGCAATTTGCAGTGGTGGAACGACCAACATTGCATTGACCAGTACTCCAGGTGGAGCCAGCTTTAGCTGGACCATCGGAACCGTGACCGGAACAGTCACCGGCCAAACGGCAAGCTCCGGCAGCACGATTGCCCAGACCTTAACCGGAAGCGGATCAGTCACTTATATTGTGACAGGCACGCTCAATGGTTGTCCGAGTGCGCCAGTCAACATCGTGCAATCAGTAACTGGACCACCATCGGTGAATCCAGTGTCACCAACCGCGATTTGCAGTGGCGGAACAACCAATATCGCGCTAACGAGCACGCCGGGAGGCGCTTCGTTTAGCTGGACCATCGGAACGGTGACTGGATCAGTCACGGGACAAACGGCAGGTTCGGGCAGCACAATTGCCCAGACCTTAACCGGAAGCGGGACAGTGACTTATGTTGTAACGCCGTCACTCAGTGGTTGTACGGGAAGCCCGGTCCAACCGCGATTTGTAGTGGCGGAACAACCAGCATCGCGCTGACCAGTACTCCAGGTGGAGCGAGCTTTAGCTGGACAATCGGCACGGTAGCGGGAAGCGTGACCGGACAGTCAGCCGGTTCGGGCAGCAGCATCGCCCAGACCTTAACCGGAAACGGAACAGTGACCTACGTGGTGACCGGGACGCTGAGCGGTTGCCCAGGCGCACCAGTGAACATCGTCCAAACCGTGAATCCAAACCCAACCGTCAATCCAGTTTCCCCACCAGCGATTTGCAGTGGAGGAACGACCAGCATCGCCCTGACCAGCACGCCATCAGGAGCGAGCTTTAGCTGGACGATTGGAACGGTGACGGGAACGGTGACAGGCCAGACGGCAGGTTCAGGCAGCAGCATCGCCCAGACCTTAACCGGAAGCGGGACAGTTACTTACGTGGTGACCGGGACGCTGAGTGGCTGTCCGAGCGCACCAGTCAACATCGTGCAATCAGTCACTGGACCACCATCAGTCAATCCAGTGTCACCAACCGCGATTTGTACTGGTGGAACCACAAATATCGCCCTGATGAGCACGCCATCAGGTGCGACATTTAGCTGGACCATCGGAACGGTGACTGGATCAGTCACCGGCCAGACAGCAGGTTCGGGCAGCAGCATCGCCCAGACCTTAACCGGAAGCGGGACAGTCACTTATATCGTGACGCCATCCTTGAGTGGGTGTACGGGAAGCCCGGTCAACATCGTGCAAACGGTCAATCCAACACCAACCGTGAATCCAGTTTCGCCAACGGCAATCTGCAGTGGCGGAACGACCAACATCGCCCTGACCAGCACCCCATCAGGTGCGAGCTTTAGCTGGACGATTGGAACGGTGACCGGAAGCGTCACGGGCCAGTCAGCCGGTTCAGGCAGCACAATTGCCCAGACCTTAACCCTACGTGGTGACCGGGACGCTGAGCGGTTGTCCAAGCACACCAGTCAACATTGTCCAGACCGTGAATCCAAACCCAACCATCAATCCAGTGTCGCCAACCGCGATCTGCAGTGGCGGAACGACCAGCATCGCGTTGACCAGCACGCCATCAGGTGCAAGCTTTAGCTGGACGATTGGAACCGTGACGGGAACAGTCACGGGCCAGACGGCAGGTTCAGGCAGCAGCATCGCCCAGACCTTAACCGGAAGTGGAACAGTGACGTACGTGGTAACGGCAACCTTGAACGGCTGTCCAAGTGCGCCAGTCAATATCGTTCAATCAGTCACCGGACCGCCATCAGTCAATCCAGTAACACCAACCGCGATTTGCAGTGGAGGAACGACCAGCATCGCGTTGACCAGCACGCCATCAGGAGCGAGCTTTAGCTGGACGATTGGAACGGTGACCGGAAGCGTCACGGGCCAGTCAGCCGGTTCAGGCAGCACAATTGCCCAGACCTTAACCGGAAGCGGGACAGTGACTTATATCGTGACGCCGTCGCTCAGTGGTTGTACTGGAAGCCCGGTCAACATCGTGCAGACGGTCAATCCAACACCAACCGTGAATCCAGTTTCGCCAACGGCAATCTGCAGTGGATGAACAACAAACATTGCCCTGACCAGCACCCCAGGTGGATCGAGCTTTAGCTGGACGATTGGAACGGTAATGGGAAGCGTGACGGGCCAAACAGCAGGTTCAGGAAGCAGCATCGCCCAGACCTTAACCGGAAGCGGGACAGTGACCTACGTGGTGACCGGCACGCTTGGTGGTTGCCCGAGTGCACCCGTCAACATCGTGCAAACGGTGAATCCAAACCCAACCATCAATCCTGTTTCACCAACGGCAATCTGCAGTGGCGGAACGACCAGCATCGCGCTGACCAGTACCCCAGGAGGTGCGAGCTTTAGCTGGACCATCGGAACCGTAACCGGAACGGTGACGGGCCAGACGGCGGGTTCGGGCAGCAGCATCGCCCAGACCTTAACCGGAAATGGATCTGTGACATACGTGGTAACCGCGACGTTGAATGGCTGTCCGAGTGCCCCAGTCAATATCGTGCAGTCAGTAACCGGACCGCCTTCAGTCAATCCAGTTTCACCGACGGCGATTTGCAGTGGTGGAACAACCAACATCGCCCTGACGAGCACACCAGGTGGAGCGAGCTTTAGCTGGACGATTGGAACCGTGACGGGCAGCGTCACGGGACAAACCGCTGGTTCGGGCAGCACCATTGCTCAAACCTTAACCGGAAGTGGATCAGTGACCTACGTGGTGACACCATCCCTGAGCGGTTGCACCGGAAGCCCGGTCAACATCGTGCAAACCGTCAATTCTTCACCATCGGTCAATCCAGTGTCGCCAACCGCAATCTGCAGTGGCGGAACGACCAGCATTGCCTTGACCAGCACCCCAGGTGGAGCAAGCTTTAGCTGGACGATTGGAACGGTGACCGGAAGTGTGACGGGCCAGTCAGCCGGTTCAGGCAGCACGATTGCCCAGACCTTAACCGGAAATGGGACAGTCACGTACGTGGTGACCGCAACTGCCAGCGGTTGCCCAAGCGTGCCAGTCAACATCGTGCAAACCGTGAATCCAGTGGCCACGGTCAATGCCGGACCAGACCAGACGGTGTGTGCCGACAACCCGGCGGTCACTCTGGCGGGTGTGATTGGCGGCGGTGCCTCAACCGGTACCTGGAGTGGCGGTGCGGGAACATTCAATCCAGATGCCAGCACACTCAACGCGGTCTATACGCCATCAGCCGGTGAAATCACGGCTGGAACGGTGACCTTGACGCTGACAACCGACGATCCATCCGGACCGTGCGGTGCAGTGAGCAACACAGTGACCATTACAATCGTGAATTGTGCGGTGACTCAGTTTGCACTGCTGGTGGCAGATACAAACAATAACCGGGTTCAGGGTTTTGACGGGACTGATTGGACAGTGCTTGGAGTCGGGACGGTGGGTTCTGGAAACGGGCAGTTCCGGTTGCCGGAAGCCGTGGCCTTTGACCTGACGGGGCGAATCTACGTGGCGGATACCGGAAACAACCGGATTCAGTGGTCAACCGACAGTGGTACAACCTGGGCGGACTTTGCGACGAACGGCACCGGGAACTCCCAGGTGAAAGCCCCGCAAGGGCTGGCACTGGATTCCGAAGGCAACCTCTATGTGTCAGATACTGGAAATGGCCGGGTGATGCGGTTTGACAACGGCACGCCAGGAACGGGCGTGGTGATTGCCACCAACGGGACAGCCAGCGGTCAGGTCGGCAGCCCACGCGGGCTGGTGATTGACAGCACGTTCCGCTTGTTTGTAACGGATGAAAGTAACAGCCGAATCCTCCGCATCAACAATGCCAACACAACGGTGAGCGGGACGAGCGGAAGCATCGTCGCCTCAACCGGAGTCGGGATGAATCAGGTCCGCAACCCACAGGGGATCACCATTGACGGGAGTGGGACGCTCTATGTGGCCGATACTGGAAACTCCCGCATCCTGCGCTGGACCAATGGCAATCCGAACAATGCGAGCACGATGGCATTGGTCGGAAGCCAGTTGGGACAGGTCAACCGACCGGAAGGCGTGACGGTGGTGAATTTCACCAGCGGACCACTGACCGGAGGACCGACCCTGGTCATCGGTGATACCTCAAACAATCGGATTCAGGGCCGGTTTATCCCAACTGGTTCGTGGTCGTTGATTGGTTCGCCAAACAACATCGGGAGCGGTGTCGGGCAATTCCGCTCACCGAGCAAAATCCAATAATCGGGTTCCGGGTTCCGGGTTCCGGGTTCCGGTTTTCGGGTTTTCGACGAGGGTGTGGCTCAAAGGAGCCACACCCTTATTTTTTGTCACCCGGTCACTTTGTCATTTTTCACCTTGTCAGTCAGTCACCTTGTCACCTTGTGAATTCAGATCAGGAGTTTCTTAGATTTATCCTGGATTTTCCCCTGTAGCTCGTATATGGTAAATGCGTTTTCCGTCACCACTTTCCATCATTCAACAACATTGGTAATAAGCATTTAGCCAGAATCTTCCCTGCCTTACTCCTCCTGCCACATGACCGGGGCCGATAAGATTTCGCAGCCTGCCCAATCCTGGAAAAATGCTACGCCCAATCATTTTCTGCTTTTGTCTGTTTTACCTTCGATAAAAACTCATCAGCTTTCAATTTGCCTTTAAATTTTTCTGACGTTTCCTTGCAGGAAAAATCAATCACCATGGCGGTGTACACCTGCAACACTTTGATGAATAACAGTTTGTTATACCAATTTGTGATGAAGTCTTCGTATTAGAAAATAGTCAGATAGTTCAATCAGATAAACTTAGTGAACTACTGACTACTGACTACAAACTGGTATTAGTAACTGTAACTCAATAACTTTTCGAAAACCAATGAGCAAGTTTTTATAAATTGCTTTGATGGACAAACTGCCCGAGGCCGCCCCGGTGATCCACCGGGTGAAGGGTAAAAATATATGACGAAGACAACGCGCATGCTCCTGGCATTGCTGTGCGGATGTGTGGTCTTGACCGCTGCCGCGATGACACCTATTGGACAATTCCCATTTCACGCTTCAATCAAACCAGACACCACTTCTCAACTGCGAGTACCATCGCCAGCTTTCCCTCAAACTCAAATTGCGTCAGGGCAAAACCTGACGCCGGATGAAGCCGTGATTGCCGCTGTCAACCGGTTGGATGCCATTGACACCGGCTGGAGGCTCAAGAATCCCCAGCATTGGGTTACATTTACAGCCGAAGGTATCACTTTCCGACCACGCCACGGCGGCCCGGAATGGAAATGGAAGTTGAGCGCCGTCGGGACCGCCCAGGTGAAAACGCCGCTGGTTCACCTCCAGGAAGTGATGCCGGTCACTGAATCGGCAGAGGGTGTGGCCTTTCACCGGCTGGGAATTACCGAGCGGTATCTGGCTAAAGCCAGAACCATTGAGCAACAATTTGTGGTGCTCCAACCACTTGACCTTGGCAGTGAAGATCTGGTGATTGCTGGGCAGATTGACTGTGTTGGAGCCTTTAGCCAGGAAGGCAAGCAGTGGATATGGAAAACTGGGAATGGGGCCGTCACGCTCGGTGACGTCTTTGTCTATGATGCTGATGGAAAAGAACTTGAAGCCCACATGGAAGTCAGTTCCAATGGGACGAAAATTGTTGTGGCAAACAGCGGTCTGGCGGCTGCCACATACCCGGTGACGATTGATCCAGAAATCGGAACCAACGATTTTCGGCTGAGCGATATGGGACCGGATGGAGATGCAAATTTTGATGCGGTAACTTCCGCCGTCGCCTATAACAGCACCAACAACGAGTATCTGGTGGTTTGGTCTGGAGAAGACAATACGTCTCCACTGGTTGATGGTGAAGGGGAAATTTTCGGACAGCGGGTCAGTGCGGCAACTGGGGCCGAGATCGGTGTGAATGATTTTCGAATCAGCGATATGGGGCCAAACGGGAATGCTAATTTTGACGCCTTTACACCATCTGTGGCCTATAACAGCACCAATAATGAATATTTGGTGACGTGGCAAGGTGATGACGATACCGCTCCACTGGTTGATGAAGAATTCGAGATTTTTGGACAACGGCTCAATGCCGCAACTGGCACCGAAGTCGGAACCAATGATTTTCGCCTCAGTGATATGGGGACGAATGGGAGTTTGTTCTTTTTAGCTGCAAATCCATCGGTGGCTTATAATGCCACCAACAACGAGTATCTGGTCGTGTGGGGAGGCGATGATGATACTGCCCCTCTGGTGGATAATGAATTTGAGATTTTCGGCCAACGAGTTAATGCGGCAACTGGCGCCGAGGTTGGGACCAATGACTTTCGATTGAGTGATTTGGGGACGAACGGAGATATTAATTTTGGAGGAAATAACCCGAAAGTGGCCTATAACAGCACCGATAATCAGTATCTGGTGGTATGGCAAGGCGATGATGATACTCCTCCTTTAATTAACAATGAACGTGAAATTTTTGGCCAACGGGTCAATGCGGCAACCGGTGCCGAGATTGGAACTGATACACGGTTCAGCGACGTCGGGGTTGATGGGGTTGGCTCCGCCGATGCGAATCAGCCGGCAGTTGCCTACAACAGCACTAATAACGAATATCTGGTGGTGTGGTACGGTGATGATGCCACCGCTCCGCTCATTGATAATGAAAATGAGGTTTTTGGCCAACGGATCAACGCGGCGACGGGTGCCGAAGTCGGCACCAATGATTTTCGTCTCAGCGATATGGGACCGGATGGAAATTCAAATTTTAATGCCATTAGCCCATCTGTAATCTACAATAGCTTCAACAACGAGTATCTGGTGGTGTGGAGTGGGGATGACAACACCTCTCCGCTGGTCGATAATGAAAATGAGATTTTTGGACAGCGAGTTAACGCCGCGACCGGAGCTGAAATTGGTACCGACACCCGCCTGAGTGATATGGGTGCGGATGGGAATACCACTTTTTCAGCGTCAAGTCCGGCCACAGGCTTTAACAACACCAACAATGAGTACCTGGCTGTCTGGTCCGGAGAGGATGTAACCAATGATGAAGATGAAATCTACGGGCAGCGATTTAATACCACGATAGCTTCGACCACACTGACTTCGATCAATACTTCTGGGACGAATCCGCTGTGCAACGGGGTTTCCGGAACAACCGTGATGTGGAATTTGACTTTTGCCGACCCTGTTTCCGGATTATTTACCGGTAACTTTACCCTGACAGATGTCGGAAACACCCTAACCGGAGAAGGAAGTTTGTCGGTGTCAGGTTCCGGGACAGCCTGGACCGTTTCGGCCAACACCGGTACTGGCGGAGGGACGCTCCGGCTGGATATGGTGAATTCAACCGCCGTGACCCCAGCGGTGAGCAATGTGCCGTTTACCACCGGGCAATCATTTACGATCAACGCACCACCAACGACGGCGACAGTCGGTGGACCACAGACCATCTGTGCCAGTGGAATCACGACCGGACTCGGAGGTAATACCCCGACGGTCGGGACCGGGACCTGGAGTATTGATGGAGGTGGAACCGGAACGTTCAATCCAAATGCAACGACACCGAATGCCACCTTTACCCACACGGGCGGTACTGGACCCGTGACGGTGCGGTGGACCATCTCAAGTCCCATGTGCACGTCTTCATCAGCGACGGTGGCCATCACTATCAACCAGCCGCCAACGACGGCAACGGTCGGTGGGCCAAAGACCATCTGCGCGAATGGAACCACGACCGGATTGGGAGGCAACACACCATCGAGCGGCACTGGAAACTGGAGCGTGGTCAGTGGAGGAACGGGAACGTTTAATCCAAATGCGACGACGGCAAACGCAACCTTTACCCACACGGGCGGGACGGGGCCGGTGACGGTGCGGTGGACAATTTCAAGTTCGCCATGCACACCAAATTCAACCGCTGATGTCACGGTCACCATCACGCCGGGACCGACGACGGCGACGGTAGGTGGACCACAGACGGTTTGTGTGAATGGGACAACCCTGGGACTGGGAGGGAATGTTCCCGTGGTTGGCAGTGGAAGCTGGAGCGTCGCGGGTGGCGGAACGGGAATATTCAGCCCGAATGCCGTGACACCAAACGCGACCTTTACCCATACCGGCGGGGCGGGACCAGTGATGGTGCAGTGGACGATTTCCAACGGTTCGTGCACGGCGTCATCCGCGATAGTGATGGTTTTCATCACCCAGGCACCGACGGCGACAGCGGGTGGACCCCAGACGATCTGTGCCAACGGAACCACAACCGGTTTGGGCGGGAATACGCCAGCGGTCGGAACCGGGAGTTGGAGCGTGATGGGCGGTGGAACGGGAACGTTTAGTCCGAACGCGACGACGCCAAATGCAACCTTTAGCCATACGGGCGGCAACGGTCCAGTCACAGTGCGCTGGACGGTGACGAATCTGCCTTGTGCCAATGCAACGGCGGATGTGGTGATTACAATTACACCGCCACCGACGGCCAATGCCGGGCCGGATTTGAGATCCTGTATCGTGAATCCGACGGTAACACTGGGCGGCAGCATCGGAGGAGGCGCGACGACGGGAACGTGGAGCGGGGGAACGGGAACGTTCACGCCAAACAATACAACACTCACGGCAACTTACACCCCGTCACCAGCGGAAGTAACGGCTGGAAGCGTGACCTTAACGCTGACGACCGACAATCCGGGCGGACTGTGCGGACCAGCCAGCGATACCGTGACCATTACAATCGGGAGTTGCCTGGAATTACTGGTGGCGGATACGTCAAACAATCGAATCCAGGGGTATGATGGAACGAACTGGACGGTGATCGGAGTGGGGACGGTCGGAAATGGATCTGGTCAGTTCCGATTGCCGGAAGGTGTGGCCTTTGACGCGACGGGTCGGATTTATGTGGCGGATACCGGAAACAACCGGATTCAGTGGTCAACCGACAGCGGAGCGACCTGGGCGGACTTTGCCACGAATGGAACCGGGACCAATCAGGTCAAAGCGCCGCAAGGATTGGCGCTGGATGCCGATGGCAACCTGTATGTGGCGGATGCCGGCAATGGTCGGGTGATGCGCTTCACTGGTGGTGTTCCAGGAGCTGGATTTGTCATCGCGACGAATGGAGCCGCCAGCGGCCAGGTGACCAAACCGGTCGGACTCGCGATTGACAGCACGTTCCGGCTCTTTATCGCCGATGAAACCACAAGTCGGATTCTGCGGATCGTGAATGCCAACACGACCGTGAGTGGAACGAGTGCGACGATTGTGGCAACTTCGGGGACAGCCTTAAATAAAGTGCAGAACCCGCAAGGGGTGGCCATTGATTCAACGACTGGAATTCTCTATGTGGCTGACACCGGAAATTCGCGTATCGTGCGGTGGATCAACGCCAACCCGTCGAATTCGGCGACGATGGCGTTGAGCGGAATCAACCTGGGACAGGTCAACCGACCGGAAGGGGTGACGGTGACGACCTTCACCAGTGGGTCACAGGCCGGCAACCGATTCCTGATTATCGGAGACACGGCCAACAGCCGGATTGTTGGCCGTCCAGTGGGAACGGGCGGCTGGTCAGTGATTGGTTCACCCAACAACATTGGCTCAGGTGTCGGCCAGTTCCGGGCTCCATCGAAGATCCAGTGACAACTGACCCGATGACAAGGTGACAATTGACACTGTGACCAAAGCTTATCACCGTGTCAGTTGTCATTGTGTCAGATGTCAGATGTCATACCAGTTTGTAGTCAGTAGATCGTAGTCAGTAGTTCACTAACTTCAATTGATTGAATTACTTGACTGTTTTCTAATACGATCACTTCATTCCAAAATGGTATCAGATGTCATTGTGTCACCTTGTCACCTTGTCAGTCTGTCACAGTGTCATCATTTTACCACCGGAAATTCTCGACCATGATCAAATCACTGCCAAATTGATCCTTTTGGGCAAAAACCAGGTTGGTCATGTCGGGTGAGATGGCTAAACCAGCAGGACCGCGCAGGATAAGACCGCGAATGGGCATAATCTCTTGAATTCTGCGGGTTTTGAAATCAAAAAAGTTGATAATTAAAGTTTGGGAGGCATTTAGGGTGGCAAAAAAATCCCATCCCGTGAGACCGCCCAGTACCGATAACGACCGGCCTCCGCCAGTTCTGGAATTGGAGATTCCGTATGGGTGACAAGGTCCAGTTGCCAGAGCCCGGCTACCGCTCGATCTTTGGTGTAATAGAGATACCTGCCATCGGTTGATTCCGTACATTCCCATCCGCCGCCTTGCGTGACCTGTACTGGTATGCCTCCCGTTGAGGAGATTTTCCAGATTTGGCGAGTTCCAGTCTGCATGGTGCAAAAATAAGTACCTTTTCATAAATACACTGAGAAGTACCTTTTCATAAATTTCCTGAGATATTGGATTTGGTAAGCGGTTGATTCTTTTCGTGTATTTCGTGTGTTTCGTGGTTCAAAATATCTGGAAATTTTCGGTAAGGTACTTATAAACCTCAACCCTCAGCCCGATTTCTTCAGTCCAATCATTCACCGGGTCGTCGTGGCGCTCACAATGACTTGCCGGTCGCCGCCAGCAACCGCCCCGGCGACATACATCCGAAAGCGTCCATCCGGTAGCCGCACCACGAGCGGGTCATGCAACGAAATCAAGGAAATATCAGTAAAGTCTGACGGGGACAAACGAGTCCCTGGTTCGAGCGAAAAAGCAGAGGTGTCGGCAGTGCGAATGAAGCTGTAAATGACGCCTTTTTTCATTACAAACAGGCGTCGTCGGCCATCCGGGAGTTGAATGGATTTTTGATCAACATATGAATTCGGGCCGCCGCCAGCGGTGGCGTCTCCCAGGACATTGTCACGCTCAAAGACAAAGGTTCGTCCATTGTCGGTTGAAACAGCCTGCCGAACATTGTTAAGTCCCATCAAATCACCAATATAGAGCATTGTGACCTGTCCATTGGTTTCAGAAAAAACGTCATACACGCCGAGTGTGTTGTTGTCGGCGGGTTGCGGCAGGTACCGAACGCCATCTTCTGGCCGAAATATAAGCCCGTCGGTTGAAAACTGGCTGCGCATCTCTTTACGCTGCAGGTCAAACTGGTATTTGCGCCAGGTTCCATCGGGGAGGAGCGTCCGACGTGGATCGTTGGCGGAACTTGTCGGCTGAGTGCCGGGTGGAAACGTCAGTCCATCAGTCGAAATGGAAAGAAGTTCACGGCGACTTTGCTGATCATTGTAATAAAGGTAAATGCTACCTGACGCATCAACTCCTGGTAACGCGTTGGCCGCATAGTCCATGCGAATGCCCGCATCCGGGACAAACGTCAGTTCTTCATCTGATGGATTTGGTGGTTGAGCATTCGAGTTGACGGCAAATCCAGGGCTTTCAACATTGACCTGATCGCCCAGGCCCAATCCGGCGCCAGTAAGGACAGTTGTCCAGTCGGTTTCCGTGAGCGGATGGGAGAAATCAGCGTGAATCGCGCGGCGAATGACAGCTCTTCCGTTTTGAATGATATGGCTGAAGGTCCAGTACTTTCCGCTGGCTTGATCAAAGTAGCCCGACGGAATACCGCCTGTTCCATTTGAGAGCAGTCCGACTTTGGTGAACCCATCGTGTAACGTTGAGGCCGTCCAAACCGAAATACTCGGCCCATGTGAGATGTAGAGTACAAACTGCCGTCCATCAAAAAAAATATCCGGGTCAGAGGCTGTTCTGAGGCCATCTGACCCACCAAGCTCAACCACTGCGCGGTGACCACTGTCAAGCGTGAATGCTGTTCCATCGCTGCCATCAACTTCAGTGGCTGAATCAAAGTAGTTTTCACAAGTTGTCTGACCTGATGCACATTGTGCCGGATCACCTCCGGGTTGGCCGCGCAGAAAGAAGAGAATCAGTCGTCCCTGGTCATCAACAAAAAGCGATGGATCCACAAATCCAGTCTCCAACCCGTTGATGGTGACACGGGCCGGTGGTTCGAGGGTCTGGGTATCAAGGTTATACCGGGTGACTTCACTGCTGGCGGTAAAAACATAGAGCTTGTTTCCACGTCGAATGACATCCGGCACTGAACCAGGGATGGGTTGCCAGTTGGGAACTGGCGACCAGTTGATGGCATTGCTGCTCTGGGCCAGATAGGTCTTGTGGGTTCGCGGGTCGTTACAATTGCCTTGAGCCGGGTCACAGGCGTGAAAACTCAGAAAATAGTTGGCCGGGCCTTGTGACTGAGTATTGTCCTGGAATTTGTAGAACATCTTCCACGTTCCGTTTGGCAGCCGGACAACATACGGATCGGTAATTTCCTGGCCTTCAGGGACTTCCAGCCGGATGCCGGGCTCTTGCGTCCAGGTGAGCGCATCATTTGAAATAAAACTGACAAAGGTTCGTTGTCCACGCTGATTGAACGCATACAGGCGATATCTTCCATCTGAAAGTTTAATGGGGGCAGTGGTCCCAAAGCCCTGGATTTCAAAGGGTTTGAGGTAGGTAAAGTTCAGCCCGTCGCGGCTGCGGGCGACAATGGTTTTGCCATCCGTGGCCGAAAAGACATACATCAGCCATTCTTTGGGGCGCTTGAAAATATCTGGATCAACCAGGCCAGGATATGTCAGGTTGGTTTGTTCCTCAGTGAAATTGACACCGTCGGTGGAAATCGCGCTGTTAATGCGGTGTGGGTTGGTGGTATCGCCTGGTTCGGAAGCCAGGTAGTACAACCGATAGCGTCCGTCACGGAGCCGTACAATGCACGGATCCAGGGCTTTGCGGCTGGAAAGCCCGTTGATCTTGAGCCCCAGGACTTTGAAGGTTTCTCCGCCGTCGGTTGATTCAGCAACGTTGGCGGTCTCTGGCGGCACACTCGCATCCACATAATAGATTCGAATCGCGCCGCCCGGTGTGACAATTGCGGCTGGAACTGAGGCGTGGTCGAGCAGCACACGATTATCCGGTGTCCAGTTCAGACCATCGGAACTGGTGGCGCTCAGGACTTTGTGGAGGAATGGACCCTGGGGCGGAGGTTGTTGTTTCGGTTGAAGCGTGCCGGCAGCCGGGGCTATCAGCGGGTTGAACGTTATGGCAACCAGCCATCCAAGTATTGAGCACACAAGCGATGTCAGTCTGGGCATCATCATGGCAAACCACCTGAATGAAATATGAAAAGGCAACCTGGTCTGAAAATCAGAGGGTTGAGGAATCCATACTTCAGAATTTGTTGTGAGATTGGTGGGAGAGATCGGTTTGATGACTCCAACGAATTGTGTTCACCTAATTGGTCATAACTGGGCCGAAGTTTTTCCTTCTGTAAATTTTTTTGTGATGGATTCGATGAATTGGAAATTTAGGGTTTCAACCTGCGAAGCCTAGATTTTGTGCAAACAGGATGGGTCACCAAGGTGACAGAATGAAGCCTGGCTTGCTCATCAAAATCCAGCCATTTAAGTTATTTTTCCGGTTTTGTCTATTGAGGCTCAGCAACTTCAACCACCTGGTTCAAATTCTACAAACAGGATTTTGAGAGAGGGGGCTGTTTGCACAAAATCTAGGCGAAGCAGGTGGCAGAGAGTGCCCGAGGAAGTTCACGGCACTCGGGGGATACAGGCATAAGCGCCAGGATAAGGAAACAAAGCCCGATCTGGACAAGAGGACAAGCGGACACGGGGACAAGGAGAAAAAGTATTCTCCCGCTCCCAAACGTCGAGACTTTTCAGTTTTTTGTGTAAATGGCTAAACTGAATTTTTTAGCTCGTTTTTTAAGTTTAGATAAACTGTTTATATTCAATATTTAGTGACTAAAGAAAGAGCCCATCACCTGGTTTTTCCAGGTTAAATTGACTGGTTACAGAAAAAATTGAACAGTCCCACTGATCATTCCTTCATATTGTCACCCTGTCACCTTGTCACCCTGTCACCCCATAAACGCCAGAATAAGAAAACCCCTGTCCTTCCCGTTGGTATTGAACGATGCTCTGGTAGGGTCTGGATCCCGTCCTGGCCGTGACCGTGGGCTTCGCACCACGGCTATTGAACGACGACCCTCCGGGCCTCAAATCCTTATCCTGGCGCTTATGCCCTGTCACCTTGTCACTCAGTCACCCAGTCACCTTGTCACCTTGTCACCTTGTCACTCCGGCAGGTTTCCACCCCGAACACTAGTTAATGCCAGATTCGGGGTTTTCCATTTGATGGAACAAATTAGACGCAGAATGTTCAGAAAAAGTCCTGGAGAAAACTTTTCTTTACTGGACTATGGTGTTTTTTGATAGACAAAACTATAATCGCCGCTCTTCTCAGACAATCTACGCCCCCAATTTTTATCTCCATCACCACCGATCAAACGCCGCATTTGCTTGGTCTCCAGGAAGAATAGGTTGCTGTGTGTCAAAATCTTCAAACTGAGGTTTGAATGACCCCATCCTCTATTCTTATGGTATTGCCTATTTGGATAGAGGAATGTCTATGCACCAACACACTCGACGGTTAGCTATCATCCTTTTCATGACTGGCATCATTTCGGTCCCGTATTGGTTTGGGCCGATTGAAAGTGCCAGTTCAGATCAGAAATCCAAGTCTACCCAATCAAAGACTCAGACAAAGAGCCCAACTTCGGCTGGGTCAAAGTCTTTACCAGAGAATCAGTTAAAGGGTCGAAATCCACGCCGACAAAGCAGCGTAGGCGGGGCAGTCTCGGGTGGGGTAGCTGGGAAGCCCTCGACCCAGGCGGTTGATACCTCAAATGTGCCAACCCCGGCGATTCCGGTTGGACAAAGTGGAGAAATGATTGGCGTTCCCTGGACGGGCGCAGCGGGAATCATCGAGACGACGGAACAAATGATGATTCGGGAACGACAGGCCCAGCTCCTGCCGAAAAAACCCCGTCCACTCCGGAAGGAGCTTGAACACGAGCGGGACAAAGATCTTCCGCAAAACCCGGATGCGCCAGCCGTGTCGCAGTGGCCACCAGTGAATGAAAACGATGTGTCTCAACGACCTGGTCAGCCGGGTTTAACGGTTCAGCCGTTGGCACCACAAACGACGAGCACGTCATTTACGGGTGCGACGTTGGCCGATACCGGGGCCTTTCCACCAGATACCATGGGAGCAGTGGGGCCGACCCAGTATTGTGTGGCCATCAATGGTCGGTTTCGGACCTTTAATAAAACAACGGGGGTTGCCGACGGCAATCTGGACATCAGCCCGGATGTATTTTTCGCTTCGGTCCTGACGACCCCGAGTGCCGGGGGGGTCAATTTCACGACTGACCCTCAAATTCGATTTGACCGGTTGTCAGATCGGTGGTTTCTGGTGATGCTGGATGTCCCTCTCAATAGTAGTTTTCAGACCGATAAGCCCAATCGTATTTTGCTGGCCGTGAGCAATACGGCAACGATTACGTCGTCCACAGCCTGGACACTCTATCAGTTTCAGGGCGACGCGACGCTTTTTACCGATTATGAATCACTGGGAATTGATGCCAATGCGCTCTATATCGGCGGGGATATGTTTGCGCTTGATACGGCTGGAGGCGCCTTTAACAGCACCAAAGGGTTTGTGGTGCGCAAAGCGGAGATGCTGACAGCGTCACCGCTGGTGGTGACAGCGTTTCCAAATCTGGCTGTTGGTACAGGTGCTGGTCCCTTTGCCCCGCGTGGGGCGGACAATTACGATCCAACCAATACGGGGCCGACGGCGACGGGTTATTTTGTCGGCGTGGACAATGCCACCTTTTCAACTCTGATGTTTCGGCGGGTCACCAACCCGGCTGGCACCACGCCGACCATTTCAGCCAACATCAGTGTCACAGTGCCGACAACATCGAGTTCGGCGGGTGTTCCGCAATCAGGAGGAACGACGCTAGACAGTTTAGATGACCGGCTTTATGCCGCGCACATCCGCAATGGTCGGTTATGGACGGCTCATAACCTGCGGGTCAATACCAGTGGCGTTGCCAGTACGGCGACTGGTAACCGCCATGGTGTTCGGTGGTATGAATTCCAGAACTTGGGAACCACGCCGACGCTGGTTCAGTCAGGCACCCAGTTTGACAATACGGTAACCAATCCGCGCCATCACTTCATTCCCTCGATTATGGTTTCAGGCCAGGGACACGCGGCGATGGGGTGCAGTGTTTCTGGTTCGACCCAGTTTGCCGGTGCCTTTACCAATGGACGTTTGGTAACCGATACCCTCAACACCCTGCAGGCAGGAGTGGTCTATCAGGCCGGGGCAGCCAACTACAATCCGGCGGATGGATCTAATCCCCATCGGTGGGGAGATTACTCATATACCTCACTTGACCCCTGTGATGACATGACCATGTGGACAATCCAGGAGTTCTGTGATGCCACCAATTCCTATGGAGTACGGGTCGTGAAATTGCTGGCACCAGTGCCAACGGTGACAGCGTGCGGTACAGCGACTGATGTGCCGCAGGGGACGACGAATATGAATATCGTGGTGACGGGGACCGGATTCTATGACCCGCCAGCCACTGGAATATCAGCCTGTCGAGTCCCGATTTCGGCCTCGGTGAGCGGAACTGGTGTGACGGTCAACAGCACCACCTTTAGCAGCCCAACTTCGGTCACCATCAACATTTCGGTTTCCGGCGCGGCCACGACTGGATTGCGCAATATTGTGATTACCAATCCCGATGGCCAATCAAGCACTGGAAGCAACGGCTGTATCAATATTACTGGTGTCCCAACTCCAAATGTCATCGCTGCCGGTTCGAGTATTACGGCTGGAGCCTGTGGATCACCGGTGACATCAGCCATTGATCCTGGTGAAACCGTGACGGTTGATTTCAGTCTTCAAAACAACGGAGCTGCCAATACCACGAATCTGGTGGCTACGCTCCAGGCTTCAGGCGGCGTGACCCCCATTACCACCAGCCAGAATTATGGGGTTCTGGTGGCGAGCGGCGCCGCTGTAACCCGGTCGTTCCAATTTACCGCCAGCGGTGCCTGCGGCTCAACGATCACGGCTACGTTCCAACTCCAGGACGGAGCGCTCAATTTAGGGACAGCAACCTTCAACTTTACACTTGGGGGAAGTGCCCAGGTGATTTTCTCACAGGATTTTGAAGGAGCAACCGTCCCTGCCCTCCCTGCAGGATGGACCTCACCGGTGACTGGGATTGGAACCGCCTGGGGAACCACCTCCACCAATCCAGACGCCGGGACAAAAACCGCCTTTGTCAATGGCGTCACCAATATTGGCAGCAGCAGCCTGACATCTCCGTCAATTGCAATACCCGCAGGTGCCACCGGTCTGAGCCTGACGTTCAGACAGGCACGGAACTTAGAAAGCACATTTGATGGCGGAGTGCTCGAATTGAGCACCAATGGTGGGGCAAACTTCAATGACGTGACCAGTGGTGCCGTCGGCGGTTCGTTTGCCGTCGGTGGCTATAACGGTACCATTGATTCAGGTTTTTCAAGCCCAATTGCTGGGCGACAAGCCTGGACGGGGGTACAAGCCACCTACATCACATCCACTGTGAATCTCCCAGCTACTCTGGCTGGTCAAAACATCATTTTACGATGGCAGGGTGCGTGGGATAGTTCGACGGCGAATGCTAATCCGAACTGGCGAGTGGATACCATTTCATTGTCAGGCATCATCTGTTCATCGTGTGTGGTGTGCCCAACGCTGACCGGAACGGTAACCGGTGGTGGAACGATCTGTGCCGGAGGCAGTTCGACTGTGACCGTGACCGTAACCGGTGGCGGGACACCTCCGTATACCGTGACCTTAAATAATGGCGGCGGTACACAAACCGGGTCGAGCCCCCTCACCTTTATGGTTTCTCCTTCTTCGACAACAACGTACTCGGTGATGTCCGGAAGTGACTCCGCCACCTGCCCGATTACGGGAAGCGGCAGCGCTACAGTGACCGTCAACCAGCCACCGACGACGGCGACGGTAGGTAGCTCACAGACGATTTGTGCGAATGGGACCACAACCGACCTGGGCGGGAATACACCGTCGAGTGGCACTGGTCAGTGGAGTATTGATAGTGGTGGAACAGGAACATTTAATCCAAATGCGACCACGCCAAATGCGACGTTCACCCACACGGGCGGGACCGGACCGGTAATAGTGCGGTGGACGATCTCAAATTCACCGTGCACGGCGTCATCGGCAACCGTGACCATCACCATTACCCAGGCACCAACGACGGCGACGGTGGGTGGACCACAGACGATTTGTGTCAACGGGACAACCACCGGGCTTGGAGGCAACACGCCAACGGTCGGCACCGGGACCTGGAGTATTGATAGTGGCGGAACCGGAACATTTAATCCGAATGCGACCACACCGAATGCGACGTTCACCCACACGGGTGGGGCCGGACCGGTGACAGTGCGATGGACGATTTCAAATTCGCCATGCACGGCGTCATCAGCGACAGTGGTCATCACCATCAACCAGCCACCAACGACAGCAGCAGTGGGTGGACCACAAACGATTTGCGCCAATGGGACCACAAACGGTTTGGGTGGTAACACGCCAGCCAGCGGGACTGGAACCTGGAGTGTCGTGGGTGGTGGCACCGGAACATTCAATCCGAATGCGACCACGCCGAATGCGACCTTTACTCACACGGGTGGAGCCGGACCGGTGATGGTGCGCTGGACGATCTCAAGTTCGCCATGCACACCTGATTCAACCGCCGATGTCACAATCACGATCACCCAGGCGCCAACCACAGCCACAGTCGGTGGACCACAGACGATTTGTGCCAGCGGGACGACAGTGGGACTGGGTGGCAACACACCAGTGGTCGGCTCTGGGAGCTGGAGTGTTGTAGGCGGAGGCACGGGAACATTCAATCCGAATGCCGCGACACCAAATGCAGCCTTCACCCACACGGGCGGGACTGGGTCAGTGATGGTGCAGTGGACGATTTCCAACGGATCCTGTACGGCTTCATCGGCGACAGTGAACATTACCATCACCCAGCCGCCAACAACGGCGACAGTAGGCGGGCCACAGACGATTTGTACAAACGGAGCCACGACCGGTTTGGGCGGCAACACACCATCCAGCGGCACCGGGACCTGGAGTGTCGTGGGTGGTGGCACCGGAACATTCAATCCGAATGCGACCACGCCGAATGCGACCTTTACTCACACGGGTGGAGCCGGACCGGTGATGGTGCGCTGGACAATTTCAAATTCGCCCTGTACGCCAAATTCAACCGCGGATGTCATCATCACCATCAGCCCCGCAGCAACGGTCAACGCCGGACCAGATCAAACGATTTGTGCCGGACTGAATGTTGTATTGGCTGGATCACGTGGTGGCAGCTCATCAAGTGCCACCTGGAGTGGCGGTGGCGGAACGTTTGCCCCGAATGCCACCACGTTGAATGCATTCTACACCCCATCACCGGCTGAAGTTATCGCCGGGTTTGTTACCCTCACCTTGACGACCGACGATCCAACCGGTGGGTGCGCGGCGGTGAGTGACACGGTGACCATCAACTTTATCAACTGCAATCTGCAGTATGCGTTGATGGTGGCCGATACTTCAAATAACCGGGTCCAGGGCTTTGACGGGACAAATTGGGCAGTCATCGGAGTTGGAACCGTCGGCTCTGGAAACGGTCAGTTCCGATTGCCGGAAGCCGTGACCTTTAGTTTTGATGGTCAACGGATTTATGTTGCTGATACCGGAAACAATCGCATCCAGTGGTCAACCGATGCTGGTGTCACCTGGGCGGACTTTGCTACCAATGGCACCGCCACCAACCAGGTGAAAGCACCACAGGGACTGGCACTCGATACAAATGGCAACCTGTATGTGTCGGATACCGGAAACGGACGGGTAATGCGGTTTAACGGTGGTGTCCCAGGCTTTGGAACTGTAATTGCCAGCAACGGTGCGGCCAGCGGTCAAGTCGGCAGTCCACGCGGGCTGGCCGTTGACAGTACCTTCCGGTTGTTTGTCACCGACGAAACCAACAGTCGTATCCTTCGCATCAACAACGCCAACACGGTGGTGGCGGCAACCAGTGGAACGGTCATTGCCACGGCGGGAACGGGAATGAACAAGGTCCAGAATCCACAAGGAATCACCATTGACAGCAATGGAACGATCTTTGTGGCAGACACTGGAAATTCACGCATTCTGCGATGGATCAATGCGAATCCAGCCAACGCCACGGCGTTGGCACTGGTTGGAAGCCAGCTTGGACAGGTCAATCGTCCGGAAGGTGTGACCGTAACCCAATTTGCCACTGGACCATTTGCCGGTGGACCATTCCTGGTGGTGGGTGACACCTCCAATAACCGTATTCAAGGGCGGTTTATCCCAACTGGACAATGGAATCTGGTTGGTTCGCCCAACAACATCGGAAGTGGTGTCGGACAGTTCCGCGCACCATCCAAAATCCAATAGCCGGGTTCCGGGTTCCGGGTTCCGGGTTCCGGGTTCCGGGTTCCGGGTTCCGGGTTCCGGGTTCCGGGTTCCGGGTTCCGGGTTCCGGGTTTTCGAAGAGGGCGTGGCTCAAGGGAGCCGCGCCTTTTTCATTCTAAAAGCAGGCACTGGAAAGGCTGCCTTGACGGGAATGCCTGTTCTTTCCAAGAATGAGGAATTCCCGATCACATTCACCTTCAACAAATTCAAACCACAAAGAGGAACTTATGCCCAACGTCGGCGATGCCGCCCCAGACTTTTCGCTTCCGGCCAATGATGGAAAAACCTATTCACTCAGCCAGTTTAAAGGCCAGAAGAATGTCGTGCTGGTCTTCTATCCTGGCGACGACACCCCAACCTGCACCAAACAACTATGCGATTACCGCGACGGCTGGGGGCAGTTTAAGCAATACAACTCAGTCATTTTGGGCGTGAGTACCAATGACATGAATTCACATTTGAGCTTTGCCGAAAAGTTCAACCTTCCATTTCCGTTGCTCGAAGATGCTGACCTGGTGATGTGCAAAGCCTATGATGCGCTGATGTTGATGGGCCTGCTCAAAGTCTCGAAGCGAGCTGTGTATATTATTGATAAAAAAGGGATTATTCGTTATAAGCACGTTGAAACCCTGCCGATTTTCAAACGTGGTAAAGAAGAACTCCTCGAAGAACTGAAGAAAATCGAAGGGTAATGAAGAATGAGGAATTGAGAATGAAGGACGTGGTTAGTGGTTAGTGGTTAGTAGTTAGTGGTGCCAGTTAAGGGTTGAAAAAAGAGCGGTTTTGAGCCCAGGAACTCCCGCGTAGGCATGTAGCCCAGGGTGCAAACCCTGGGAAAACGTTGCCTCCTCACCCCCTTCCGGCCAGCCGCCGCCTCGGGCAGCGGCTGGCCGGAAGGGGAAAAGGTGGGGAATGACCAGGGTTCCCAGGGTTCGAAGACTCGCCCTGGGCTACGAGCCGGCGCCCACTTCGTGGGCTGAGAACCAAAACTGCTTCAACCCTTAATTCGCATCACTAATCACTAATCACTAATCACTAACCACTAACCACTTTCTTCATTCCTCATTCTCAATTCTTCATTCCAATAATGGCCTCGGCCAGGGCATCGGTGGTGTATTCGGCGGGCTGAATCTGCACCGTAAGTCCAAGTTTGTAGGCGGCTTCAGCCGTAATTGGCCCAATACAGGCCACAGTTGTGTGTCGCAACAATTCCAAAACAGAAACTTCCGGGAACATTTCAGCAAAATGAGTGACGGTTGAAGCACTGGTAAATGTCACGACATCCACCTGCCCATTCAAAAACAACGTTTGCCAGTATGCGGTATCCACACTGGGGCGGACCGTTTGGTAGACTGGGACCACATCCACCTGGACGCCCAGTTTGCCAAGTTCGACCGGCAAGACTTCACGGGCCAGTTGGGCGCGGGGCAGTAAGATCCGCATTCCCTTGATTAGTTCGGGGCCTCCGCTGGCAGTTACTAGACTTTCGACCGCACCTTCAGCTTTAAATTCCTTTGGTATTAAATCAACCTGAATGTGACGGCGGGAGAGCGCTTCAGCCGTTGCTTTGCCAATGGCGCAAATTTTAGGCCACTCATTGAGATCGGCGGGTACCCCGAGTGTTTCCAGTCGCTTCCAGAAAAACTCGACCCCATTGGTGCTGGTCAAAACCAGCCAATCATAGGTATTCAACGACGCAATGGCCTGATCAACTGCCTCCCACGAATCTGGCTCAGTAAAGGCAATTGTTGGAAATAAAAGGATCTCAGCGCCCTGGGCTGAAAGTTTTTGGGCGAACTCGCCTGCTTGACTTTCAGCGCGGGTGATGACAATTCGTTTGCTCTGGAGTGGTAAAGCAGCAGATGGTTGGTGCATAGTGGATAGATGAGGGTTCAGGGTCATAAGCGCCAGGATAAGAGAACAAAGTCCGATCTGGACAAGGGGACAGGGAGACAGGGAGACACGGAGAAAAACAAATGGTCGCATTCACCCGCTCTCAATCGGAGTTTATTCAAACTTACAAACCTTGTGAATTGTCTCCGTGTCTCCCCATCTCCTTGTCTCAAACAGGCTCACATTTCCATCCTGGCGCTTATGGGGGTCAGGGTTCAGGGTTTCGACTCGTTGCTGTTTGAGTCCCTTTTGTCCTTTCAGTCCTTATTAAGTACCTTACCGAAAGTTTCCAGGCATTTTAACCACGAAACACACGAACTACACGAAAAGAATCAAACACTTACCCAATCCAAATATCTCAGGAAACTTATGACAAAGTACTTAGATCTTTTCACATTATTTCTGACCCTGACTGGTCAGTCACACGATTTTGAGTTTTAAGGAAGAACTATGGAGCAATTTTCAATTTTTCAGGTTCTGGCAGCCCGTGAACGGATTGGAAAGCTGGTTCACCGTACGCCAGTACTGACCTCGCATACTTTTGACCAACGAACGCACACCCGCACTTTTTTCAAATGCGAAAATTTTCAACGGGGCGGGTCTTTCAAAATCCGAGGTGCCCTGAGCCGCATGACTTTGCTGTCCGATGAAGAAAAAAAGCGCGGCGTGGTAGCATTTTCCTCGGGAAATCACGCCCAGGGTGTGGCGATGGCCGCCAGGGATTTGGGGATTTCCGCGACAATTGTGATGCCCACCGATGCCCCACATCCCAAAAGTGATGCCACTGCCGGATATGGGGCGACGATTGTCTGGTATGACCGCGACCACGACGACCGCGAAGCCATTGCCAGTGATCTGGCCGAGCGTGAAGGCCGGACCCTGATTCCACCCTTTGATGATCATCAGGTGATGGCCGGGCAGGGAACGGCTGCCCTGGAACTTCTTGAAGAAATTGAACATCTCGATGTTTTACTGGCACCAGTTGGTGGTGGTGGCCTGCTCAGTGGATGTAGCACGGTCGCCCAGGCAAAAAATCCTGGTATTCAGATTTTTGGTATCGAAGCCGAAGCCGCCAACGATACCTTTCTTTCATTTCAATCAGGTCAGCGGGTTTCGATTCCAGTGCCGGCAACGATTGCTGATGGTATGCGCAATACCGCTCCTGGAAAACTGACCTTTCCCGTCCTGCAACGCAACATTCAGGGCGTTGTGCTGGTCTCAGATGAAGAAATCCTGGAGGCCATGCGCTTTTTGCTCTTCCGAATGAAAATGCTGGTCGAACCAACCGGCGCCGTTGGCGTGGCCGCACTGCTGGCAGGGAAAGTGCCGGTTGACGGCAGACGGGTTGGCGTGATTTTGTCGGGTGGAAATGTGGATCCTGAAATGCTGGGCCGCCTGACTCAATGACACCATCGGAAAACCCTCCTGGTTGAGTGTTCAAATATCAGAAATTAGACAAATCTTATCCAGTTTGTAGTCAGTAGATCGTAGTCAGTAGTTCACTAACTTCAATTGATTGAATTATTTGACTATTTTCTAATACGATCCCTTCATTCCAAAATGGTATAAAACCAGAAATCAGCAACCAGGTACCATCCTCAATGGTATCTGCCAGTCCAATTCGCCATATTGGACTGGTTAAATGAAAGTTGAATGAGCCAGACTTTGCCAGATGGAGGAGTCCACTTCAGAAGAAATCAAAATAAAAGCCAGTCCAATGCAAGTTTTTCTTGCGCTGGCTGGCTTTTTTCTTTAGTATTGGCTGGCTTGGATTAGGCCAATTCCTCCACTCTTCAACCGTTCGATAAAAACACAACACAAAATAGAAAAGCTGCACCGACCTGTTTTCGGTTAGGCGATCTTTGCTCTGCTAAAAACCCGTGGTTGCGCTTTCCCAGCGTTGGGAGTCTTTAGAATGAAGCTCGAAGTTGAATTTGACGAAAAAACGCCAGTGTATTTGCAAATCAAGCAGGCCATTGCCGATCAGATTCAGCACGGAGTGTTCCCGATTGGGGCTCGACTGCCGGCAACGCGCGATCTTGCTCACCAGTTGGGTGTCAATCGTGGCACAGTGACGATGGCCTATGATGAACTGGTGGATGACGGCTATTTGGAATCACACGTCGGACGCGGAACATTTGTGGCCCGGCGTCTGGTCACCAATACGGCGACCGAAGCTGGTCAGGTGAACTCGGTCATTCCCCGCATGACCTGGGAAGGATTGTTTGCTGACCATATTGAAAGCCCGGTGATTGATTCGCTGCTGGATTTGTATCAGGTCAGTATGTTGCAGGACGTGATTTCTTTTTCGGGGTCATTTCCAGACAGTGCATCATTTCCAGCCCAGGAGTTTCAGCGTTCGCTCAATACCGTCATTGATCAACTTGGAAGCACGGTGCTGGCTTATGGTCCGGCCCAGGGATTTGATTTGCTTCGGGAGTTTTTAGCCCGTGAAATGACAGACCATGGCATTTCAGTTTTACCCGACCAGATTCTTGTCACCAATGGTTCGCAACAGGCATTGGATCTGATTGCCCGGGCATTTCTTTCGCCGGGTGATACCGTTGTGATTGAAAACCCAACCTATCCTGGTGCTGTAAATGCGTTTACGCTGGCTGGGGCTCATCTGGTGGGCATACCGGTTGATGAGCAGGGAATTCGAACCGAAGCCATTGAAAAAGTTATTGAATTCAAGCGACCCAAATTGATTTACACCGTTCCCAGTTTTCAAAATCCAACCGGAGTCACCTTGAGCCTGGAACGTCGCCAGCATCTGCTCAATCTGGCCTGGGATCATGGAATTCCAATTGTCGAGGATGATTATGGCTCCTGTTTGCATTTCGACGGCGCCGGCACCCCGATCCTCAAAACGCAGGATGCTGGCGACCATGTGATCTATGTCAACACCTTTTCCAAGAGCTTGCTCCCTGGCCTCCGGCTTGGGTGGTGTGCCGCGGCCAAACCCGTCATCAGCCGCCTGACGGCGCTCAAGCAAAACAGCGATATTTCCAGTTCAACGTTGTTGCAAGCGGCACTCTGGGAGTTTTGTCAGCGCGGGCAATATCAGGCCCATCTGGAGCGGGTTCGCCCCCTCTATCGCGAGCGACGTGATCGAGCAATTCAGATTTTGGACCGGGAATTTCCAAAGGGGACAACCTGGACCAACCCCAATGGCGGATTATTCTTGTGGGTGACACTGCCGGAAACTGTTGACGCAACGGAGCTGCTGTATCATTCACGACAAAAAGGTGTTGTGTTTAGTCGAGGGCACTTGTTTTATGTAGAGAACCCCGCCAAAAACACACTTCGGTTGAGTTATGGAAATGTCAGTCTTGATCAGATTGAAACTGGACTGAGCATCATTGGACGCACCACCCAGGAACTGGTCGCTCGCAGCAGCGAACGGACACCGGTTCGATTTCGAACACACACTGTGCCACTGGTCTAAGGAGAATGAAGAATGAAGAATTGAGAATGAAGAATGAAGAGTGAAGAATGAAGAAAGTCGGCTGCTTTTCCTTAACTCCGGTCACTCAAATTTCTTTTTCATTTCTTCTCTCCGACTTTTGATTTTTTTCTTCATTCTCAATTCTTCATTCTTCATTCTCCAGGTGGTACTAAACTGCACTTTTATTATTGAAAGGGGATTTTCTTATGGCATTAGAAGGAATTGCATACTTTGAGGGAAAATTCGTTCCACTGGCAGACGCCAAGATCAGTGTCATGACCCACGCGTTTAACTATGGAACAGGAGTGTTCGAAGGAATCCGGGGATACTACAACGCCGATCATGAAGAGATTTATCTGTTCCGATTGGCAGATCACTTTGTACGGCTGATGCAGAACGCAAAGATCATCAAAGTCGAAATGCCATACACGGCAGATCAGCTCTGTACTATTGCCACCGAACTGGTCAAGCGAAATGGGTTTCATACCGATATTTATATTCGACCGCTGGCGTATAAAAATGTCTGCCAGATTGGCACCAAACTCTCTCCTGGCGCTGACTTGACCATGTTTGCAGTGCCGATGGGTGATTATGTTGACACGACCCGCCCACTCAATGTGTGTGTGTCATCGTGGCGCCGAGTGGAAGACAATGCCATTCCAGCCCGTGGCAAAATCTGCGGCTCGTATGTCAATTCCGCTTTGACCGCGACTGAAGCCCGCGACAATGGGTTTGACGAAGCGATTGTACTCAATGAAAACGGCCAGGTTGCCGAAGGGTCGGCCATGAATTTCTTTATTGTGCGTGATGGCCGGCTGATTTCACCCCCGGTCTATTCCAATATCCTGGAAGGCATTACCCGCAACACCGTGATGCGTCTGGCCCAGGAAGAACTCGGGATTGAAACCCGCTTCCGCCCAATGGATCGGTCTGAACTCTATGTCGCCGACGAGGCATTCTTCTGCGGCACAGGTGCCCAAATCGCTGCTATTTCAACTATTGATCATCGTCCAGTTGGAAACGGCAACGTTGGCCCGATCACCGAGAAATTGACCGTCCTCTACAACAAGATGGTCCACGGCGAACTGTCAAAGTACAACCACTGGTTGACTCCGTGTTTTGGCCATAAGGCTTCAAGCGTCGCCGGGTAGTTTGGAAAGGGAGCCAGGTGGGAAACCAGAAGCAGAACACAGAGCCGCAGAGACAAGGGGACCAGGGAGGTTTTCTTCAACTCCCAGCCCCCAGCCCCCAGCCCCCAGCCCTCCTGGTGGCCGCCGTTGCCAAAGAAGCCAGAGGCGTTTGTGCACAGATCCAGAACCAGCAGACCGTGAGTTTTCCGGCAGGTGTTTCAGCCATTTTTGGAACGCTTGTCGGGCACCCAGTGGCCCTGGTGTTGACCGGTGTCGGCTCAGTTCGAGCGGCAGCGGTTCTGGCGGTGGTTCTGGCGCAAACGCCCTTTTCGTGTGTTTTGCAGTTTGGTGTTGGTGGTGCTTACCCACGGTCAGGTTTAAACATTGGCGATCTGGTACTGGCTGAGAGCGAATGCGATCCGCAAGCCGGGCTTGAATCACCCGAAGGGTTTCGCGATCTGCAGGGACTTGGGTTCCCCATCACTGATCACTTTCCCAATAAGCAATTGCTTGAAAACAAATGGATTGAGTTTATTACCCAGGCACTGCCCGGTGTCGTGCGAGCCGGCGTTGCCACTGTTGCCACCTGTTCGGCCACAGATGCTCTGGCCGACCGAATGGAACATCTGACCGGCGCCAAAGTTGAAGCCATGGAAGGGTTTCCAGCCGCCTGGGTGTCGGCTCAGTTTGGAATTCCATTTGCCGAACTCCGCGCTGTTAGCAACACGACTGGTGACCGGACTCGTCAACAGTGGGATCTCTCCAAAGGTTGTGACGTCGCCACCGAAGCCATCCTCACGATCTTCCGGAAACTGACAGAGTGACTAGATGACAAATGACAAGGAGACAAGGAGACAAGGAGACCGGGTGACAAAATGATCAGTTAAAGAGACTTTTCAGTTTTTTGTGTAAATGGCTAAACTAGATTTTTAGCTCGGTTTTTAAGCTTAGATAAACTGTTTATATTCAATACTTAATGGCTAAAGAAAGAGCCGACCACCTGGTTTCTCCAGGTTAAATTGACTGGTTACAGAAAAATTTGGACAGTCCCCAGTTAAAAGTTCACTTTGTCACCCTGTCAGTTGTCACCCGGTCTCCTTGTCTCCTTGTCTCCTTGTCTCCTTGTCATTTGTCATTTGTCATTTTGTCATCCGGTCTCCTTGCCTCCTTGTCATTTGTCATCCGGTCTCCTTGCCTCCTTGTCATTTGTCATCCGGTCACCTTGTCACCTGGTCATAATGTCATTTTGTCACCTTGTCAGGTTTCCCCATCCTAAATTTGCTTGCCTCTTGATCCCCATCTCTGCTTTGCTCTGACCACACATTTTGAAATTCATAGAAAGCCTCAGCTCATTTTGAATTTGAGGTCAGGTGTTTATTGCCCATGAAGTTGACATTGGGATATTCGCCCTGTCCGAATGACACCTACATTTTTGGCGCCCTGGCGTTGGGATTGGTTCAACTTCCGGGTCTGGACTTTGAGATTCGACTTGAAGATGTCGAAACGCTCAATCAACTGGCCAAAGCCGGGACACTGGATGTGACTAAGATTTCCTACGCGGCGCTTGCTGATGGATTGTTGGAGGAATACCAGATCCTGGCCAGCGGAGGGGCACTCGGACGTGGATGCGGTCCATTGATTATTTCGCGTACTCCATTGAATTCAAACGATTTAGCCTCAGCCCGGTTGGTGACTCCGGGAAAGCTGACTACCGCCCATTTGTTAACCCGTCTTTTTGCTCCGACCGCTCAAATCGCTGAAACCAGGCCCTTTGATCAAATTATGCCCGCTGTGGCCGCTGGTGAGTTTGACGCCGGAGTGATCATCCACGAAAGCCGCTTTACTTATCCGGAATTCGGACTTCATCTGGTGGCTGATTTGGGGGAATGGTGGGAACAGACAACTGGAAAGCCGATTCCGCTGGGAGGCATCATTGCCCGGCGTTCATTGGGGACTGAGTTGATTGCTCAACTCGAAGAGGGAATTGCCCGCAGCCTCGAATTTGCACGCCACGATCCAGATCAGGTACAACCCTATATTGCCAGCCATGCCCAGGAAATGGACCCACAGGTTCAGCAGCAACACATTGGGCTCTATGTCAACGAATTCAGTTCGAATCTGGGTGAAGACGGTTGGGCAGCAGTCAATGAGTTGTTAACACGGGCGGCAGCAATCAGAATGAAGAACGAAGAAAGTGATTAGTGGTTAGTGCTTAGTGGTTAGTGCTTAGAAATCAATATCTTCCAAGAACCAGTCACCAGGAATTTAGCTCCACGAAAGAGACGGTCATGGCCCAGCAAAATCCATATTTGAATCGGGTGGCAATTAAAGACCACACCCAATTTTTTGGACGGCGAAAGGAAGCGTCGCGCATTTTTTCGCGTATCGGTGCTTCACGTCCTCAGTCAATTTCAGTGGTCGGAGACCGCCGGATTGGGAAATCCTCGCTATTGAACTATTTATGTTCTCCGGTGATTCAAAAACAGTTCCTGGACCGTCCGGAAAACTACGTGTTTGTGTTTATGGATTTGCAGCAGCGGCGCAATTTGTCACTCAAGGATTTTCTGCACGAGTGGCTCCAACAACTTCAACGGGCTTTGGGAACAGGAAGTCTCACGATCAATGGCGATTATGATGCCGTGCGCGATGCCCTGGAATTGTTACAGGCACGACGTAAAAAGTTGATTGCTGTGTTTGATGAATTTGACGTCGTCACCACCAACCGGCTGTTTTCGGCTGACTTCTTTGCCTTTTTGCGGTCGCTGGCCAATAACTATGAAGTCGCCTACATCACGTCGTCCGGACGTGATTTACAAGAACTCTGCCACACTGATCAAATTGCCGATTCGCCGTTTTTCAACATCTTCACCAATGTGTATTTGCGCCAGTTTGCACCAGATGAAGCACTGGAGCTGGTGACCCGGCCTTCAGGCGCAGTCGGACTTCCGCTAGAACCCTATAAAGACGAAATTTTCAATCTGGGCGGCTATTTTCCATTTTTCCTTCAAATTGCCTGTTCCAGTTTTTTTGAGCATTTGCAGGATGGGTCACCGGTGGATCGTCAGGCTGTCGAAGACACCTTTCACGATGAAGCCCGGGCTCATTTTCGCTACATTTGGGATCACTTTGACGAAGAAAAACACACGGTGTGCCGGGCAATTGCTGAAAATTCAGCCGTGGCCAAAGAGCAAACTCATGTGTTCCAGGACTTGAAGCGTTCCGGGTATGTGATTGAGGATGCTGGCGGTCTCCGGTTATTTTCCCGGAAGTTTGTTGAACTCGCCAGCCGGGTTCCGCGCTCAACGCCTTCGATTACGGGGAGTCATCCGGTTCTTCCAGCCGTGATGCCCGTTCCGGAACTGTCGTATTTTGAAATTCCAGCCACTGACCCAGCGATTGACAGCAGTATGCTCTCGGGCGAGATCACTCGACGGTGGGCGAATCCCAACCAGCAACCACCGCCACAGGCCACTATTCCAGCCCAGATCGGACGGTTTTTGCTTCGGGAACGGATTGGCGGCGGCGGAATGGGTGATGTGTTTCTGGCGCGTGATACCGAACTCGGGCGGTTTGTGGCGCTCAAAATCTTGAAACCACGCTATGGCAACGATCAGGAGATCCGGCGGCGGTTTTTACGCGAAGCCCGCATGGCATCAAGCCTCAACCATCCCAACATCGCCACGATTTATGAAATCGGCGAAATTATGGAAGTTCCCTATCTGGTGATGGAGTATGTGCGCGGACGGACGCTCAGTCAGTGGGTGAAAGAAGACGGTCCGATGCCAATTTCTTCAATTCTGCACGTCGGAGCCCAAACCGCACGAGCGCTGCAGGAGGCCCACTCCAGCGGGATTGTTCATCGGGACATCAAATCATCTAATCTGGTGGTCAATAAAAAGGGCGATGTCAAAGTCCTGGATTTCGGACTGGCCAAACCTGGTTTGTTTCACCTGCATCGGCCACAAGATTCTCTGGGAGATGACGCCGAACTCAAAGTGATTCCAGACATTACAGAGCCAGGGATTTTGGTGGGAACTGTAACCTATATGTCGCCGGAACAGGCCCACGGTGAAGCTGAAATTGGGCCCCCCAGCGATATTTTCTCGCTGGGAATTGTGCTCTATGAAATCACCACCGGAAAACTTCCGTTTGACGGCCAAACCTATTTTCAGACCATCGAAGGCATTACCAAACGCGAACCCAAATCTGTTCAGGAGCTTCGACCCGATGCGCCCCAACGTCTCATTGACGTGATCAATCGGGCACTGCGCAAAGCCCCCGAAGATCGCTTCCAATCAGCCGCTGAAATGGCTGAAGCATTGGAAGAATGAAGAATTGAGAATGAAGAATGAAGAATGAAGAAATCTTCTGGTGCTTGGTGCTTGGTGCTTGGTGCTTGGAAGATATTAGTTCCAAACACTAGGTTCTGTTGACATTTCTTCGCCGCGTAGCGGTGGCTGAATTGAGACCGGTGCTTCAGCGCCGGGAAAGATCAAATTTGGGATCCATCGCCGCCAGATGATCGCCATTTTCGTTTCCCGGCCTTGAAAGACCGGTCTCAACTCACAGCTCCGCTACGCGGCTCAATACACGACCCAAAATGTCAACAAAACCTAATAGATATAAAAAATAAAACTGAATTCAATACCAATTTGGGGTCAGGGTATCGAGGTCAGGGGTCAAGGAAATACAATTTTTTCAATAGTTTGACCTTGCCGTAATACGTGGGCTCATTCCAAAATGGTATCAAACACTTCATTCTTCATTCTCAATTCTTCATTGGCTCCGTCCTTCAAACACGGCCACCATTTGACGGCCAAAGGCGATTGGTTCACGTGAAGGCGTCCACAACGTGTAGCTATGGTGACCAAACCCTTCACTCAGAGCGGTGACTTCGCTTTCGAGCAGCCACCAGTCGTCAGGTCTGGCTTCGGAAACAGATCGAAATTCAAGCCACCAGGAAACAGTACTGGCCCAAATTGGATGATTGGCCAGCGCCAGCGCGGCAGGCGGAATCGCATCAGACAGAAGAACGGTCAATAACTCTGAATCAACCGGTATGTCTTTCAATTTCAAATAAATGCGGTTGTGTCGGAGCGAACTTCCTGAAAATGGAATCCCGCCTTCAACCGGGCGTGAAAAAAGATGCTGGGTAAATACAGGCATCAGGCCCGGAATATATGGCCGATCCTGAAACGCTTGAGGCGGTTCAATCGGGGTCAGTTCTGGACAAAACGATGGCAATGTCGTGGGGCGTGATTCGCCAAAGATCGCCAGCAAGACACAGGTGGGTTGTTCATTTTGGAAAATCGTCGCCTGAACCTGGGACATAGATTTTCCCTGCCGCAATGACTGAACCAAAACTGTAAACGGTCCGGGTCCAATCGGACCCACAAAATTGGTTTGGAGCGAGCGCACCGGGCGATCAATCGCGGTCACATCGCGCATGGCGGCCAGCGCCAGGGACGCGGCAACGCCTCCGAACGCAGTACGGCCCTGGAGCCAGTCTTCCGGAAGCGTAAACTCTACCTGCTGATCATGTTTGGTGCGGTTTGCGAGGATGGTTGAAAAAGGATTCAAACTCATAGCCGAAAAGAAATTTAGTTCAGAGTTCCGCCTTGAGGCGGTTGGGGGATTTGTGCCTGGAGACTGGTTCGTTGTCGTGCGGCTTCATAGAGCAGAATGGCCGTGGCGACGGTGATGTTGAGTGATTCAAGCTGACCCGCCATCGGAATCCGCACGCTGGTATCAGCGGTTTGCACGGCCTCGTTTGGTAGTCCATTGCCTTCTGAACCGAGCCACAACAGGGTTGGTTGCGTCCAGTCATATTCAGAAAACAGCATCGGGGCTTTGGCATCAGCCGTCACAATCCGAATACCAGCCTTCCGCGCTTTTTCAAGTACCTGAGGGGTTTGCTGGTGTGTGGCAATCGGAAGCCTAAACGCCGAGCCGGCACTGCTGCGCAACGCCCTGGCTTGAAACGGGTCAACTGACTGACGGGAGGTAATCACACCTGTCGTGCCGGTAGCTTCGGCGGTTCGGACCAGTGCCCCAAGATTGCCCGGATCCTGCAACCCATCAGCAAAGATAAGCAGTTGCGGTGTCACATCTTCGATCACATCGGTCAGGTCAAAATGGAGGCGATGGGCAAGCGCAATGATGCCCTGTGGTGTTTCAACTCCAGACACGCTTTGCATCAGTTTTTCGGTAAGCAAGGTGCCACGACAGGGAAGGGTTTGGATGCGGTCATAGAGTGCCTGTCCCCGGTCAGTGTCGTGCAGCACCGGGCTATAGGCAATCGCATCCACATGAAGCGAGGTTTTGAGCAAGTCTTCGACCAATCGAATGCCTTCCACAAACAGAACGTGGCGTTCTCGACCCTGGCGGGCACTGATCAATCGTTTGACAAATGGATTCTGGCGACTGGTAATGGTTTCAATCAGCATGGCAAGTAAGGGGAGGTCAGTACCACCTGCGTGAGCGGGTGGGTTGGGAAGAAGGAAGCCCACCCGCTCACGCAGGTGGTACTGACTCGTGATTCATTCAAAAGATGACTTCCCGTAGGTGGGTATAGAGATCATCCCAGTTAACGGACGAGTTGATTTCAAAATATTGCGGATAACAGCGAATGGAATCTATCGTCACAAAGCGCAACGGGCAAATTTGTTTGCCGAGAACTTCATACTGGCGTTGCAAAACCTGCCGGGCTTCGGGGATGCGATGGAGGTCAATTTCCAGATGTGGGCCGCGAACAGTGAACCCTTCCGATGGGTCGGAAAGTGAATGAATCGGGGCATTTGGACTGAGAATGTGATGGAGCAAGGCGAGTACTGTATAGGCCGTGGCGCGTTGCCACAGGGTTGAACCGTGGGCTGAAACATCTCCGGCCTGAACCAGATACAGGCGGTGGCGATAGGGCGTGAAGATAATTTTTTCGACCCGGAGCGGAATAGTTAATCGGGCCAGAAAAAAGCGTTCACTTTGGGCCGAAAGCGAAAAAAAGCCTTCTTCGACGTCAACCAGTGCCTGCCGGACACCTTCCAGTTTGGCCTCAGCGAGCAATTCGTTCACTTTTTGCTCTGATACTCGAAGTTGACCTTGAGCGAGTCTGGCCAGCGAATTATCGTGCTGCAATTCTTCAAGGGCTTCAAACGCCAGATTGCTTCGGTCCCAGGCTTCACGCAACCAGCTAAACATAGAGTATTTTCCCGCCTCGTTGGTTTTGGCATTTACTGAACCAACGATACCAAAAAAACCTCCTGATCAACCCGGAAAACTGTAAAAAGCGGCTGGAATTACCGCAGAGAGCTTGCCGAGCGGCAGGACTTTGAGTAACATCCGGCCCGTTCTTCAATCAAGGTTCATTCCTTTGTGTGAAACATCCACTACCTGAGTGGTTCCTGTTTCACTCGTTCAAGGTTCTCAATCAATTGATTCTCGCGTCCGTCTGAGGTGAGCCGCCGGGTGGGTTCCGCTTTCATCCACCTTGTGTGTCTTGTGTGCCTCACCCAACTGATTTTTGCAAGTGGGACTTCGCGTTCCCCTGCGTTTTTCCAGGGAGGTCTGTGCTTCATGGGATTTTTTTGTTTGTCCACTGGCAAACTCAGCTTGTTGATCGTCGCCAGTGCCTGGCTTGTCGGCTCCGCCACAACCATCAGGGCACAGGAATTGAATCCGGCTTTATCATCGGCTACTCCAGACTCAGTCACGCGGCCCCGGCGGGCAGTGATTACTGAAGAAACCCTCAAGACGGCCAATGGTTCAACACCTGAAGACAAAAATGAATCAACCGAGCCGGTAAAACCCAGGCCACGTGTATTTACCAACGCCGACTTTCCCTCGGGAAACCCCATCCCCACCAACCGCCCTGGTGAATTAGGCCCAGAACTGCAGCGGCTGCAACTCTCAATTGATTCCAAGCTTGGCTTTCCGTATCGCTATCATTCACAAGGCGAAGGCGCCTATGATTGCTCCGGATTTGTCTGGAGCGTGTTTCGCGATGTTGGTGTTTCGTTTACCCGGAGTTGCGCGGCTGAATACTTTCATGCCTTTCCACCAGCAACGCCTGAGCAGAAAACCCAGTTTGGAACACTGATTTTCTTCAACGGCCTGGGGCACATTGGCATTGTCAAAGATGCCAATCATTTCTATCACGCTTCAACCCGAGTCGGAACCACGCTGACCAAACTCAATGATTATTGGAAAGCGCGCATCACAGGCTATCGGGTTGTGCCTGGGTTGGTCGCTCCGTCGCCGGAACTGTCGGCCAGCAGCAATGAGGAATAGCCACCACCACCCGCGAGATCATCAAGATATGGACATCTCAAAACGCCGCCGGAATGTGGTTCGGGCGGCGTTTTCTGTTTTTCAAGCAACCCATTGGCGGTTTGAGTGAGTCATTATTGAGGGAAAGGTGGATCAAGAACAAAGGACTTTGAAAAAAAGCGGTTCAAGGTACAGACTTAGTTCAGTTTAGATATTTGTCAGAAAGAGCAATCTTGAAGCTGGATGTGGACTACTGTCCGGCTCAGTTTGTTCGCTATTGAACCGTCAAATTGAAAATCACTGGTAAAATCTCAATTCTTCAGTGGCGACTCTTTACTCCTCATTCTTGTAATCAACCACCGCTAAACTCTCATTTACCCAGTACCTATAACATCACAATTATCACACGAGGAGCCATGCGTTTATGACCTATCATCTTTTGGCGAAATCAAGGCTTCAATCCGTATTTGCTTTGTTTTTCATGAGTTTATTGGTTTTTGGAACCTTGCCTTTGTCTGCGAAGCAAACCCGGAATCGCCCACGGACCACCGCTGCCGATCAGATTCCCCAGTCACCGCTGGATCGTGAAGCGAATGTGATCCGAATTGACTCACCTGGGGTTCAAGTCGGGTACAACCAGCGCATTCGGGCGACGAAAATCGAATTCCGTAGCCCCGACGACCCCCAAACCGGGAAACTCCCCAATGGCTTGCCGCACCGGGGTGATGCCAAAGTTGAAACCAAGGGTGGATTCACTGAAATTGATGTGCAGGGCAACATTGTGCTGCCTGGGCCGGCTGGCGGCATTGACCCGAAATTGAATACCTATGTGTTGTGGTCAATTACCCCGACCGGCACGGCGCAAAATCTGAGCGAAGTGCTCTATGAAGACGATCTCGGCGGCGCCGGCAGTGATGCCCGCGAAGCAAACGTGACCACGACCCAGCCAGTATTTGCGCTGATGATTACTGCCGAGCCGCATTTTGCGGTCAGCCGGCCAAGCCGCCATGTCGTTTTGGTGAGCCGTCCACAAACACAAGGAACTGACAATGCGGGATTGAAAGTGGCTGATTATATTGCTTATAGCCCGTCAAATGCCCCGAACGATATTTCTCCGGAAGTGCTCAATCAGGTTCCAGCGATTCCAACCGCACTGGACGTGACCATTTCCGCCAAATTCCGTCAATTGTACACCACGTTAAACCAGGCCCGGATGTCAATTGCGATGTCCCAAACCGCGATTGACACCATGCGGGATATCCGCGCCATTGCCCGTGACCGCACGATTGAAGAAGCCGAACTGCTGATCAAAGATCCAGGGCACAAATCACTCTATGACCGGATGCAGGTGGCGCTCGAAAATCGGTTGCGCGTGCCGCTCTATGAAGAAACCCAGGCCAAATTTTCGCTTGAAGACGCCAATAGCGCCTATGAACGTGCCCGCGTCGCCAGCGAACGGCTCAACCCTAAAACCACGGATCGGCTGCCATTTTTGCCGATTATGCGCGATGCCCGTCTGGCGGTGCAGTCGGCGGCTGCCGCCAAGGAATTTGCCGACATTGCTTCAGCGCGGGTTGAAGTCTATCGTCTGCGAATTATGAAAGATACGCTGGTTGATTTCTCGGATGAACTGGCCAATGAAATCAAACAACGCAATGAACGCATTGCCCAGCTCGAAGGCGAACTTCGCCGGGCGAATGAAAAGATTCGTCAGTTGGAAGATCGCATTTCCGACCTGGAACGCCGACTGGAAGATGCCCAACGCCGGATTGCGGATCTGGAACGTGAAAACGCCGCGCTCCGCGCCGAACTGGATCGCTTCTGCCAGGAACTGCGCCGGGTGGTTGGAAATCTCGGTGAAATCATCCAGTCTGGAAATACCATCACCGTGCGACTCAAATCAGACATCCTGTTCCCCGAAGGCGTCTGGCTGCTGACCGTTGACCGCGATTTGAACAAAGATGCGCGGCCACGCCTGGCCCAGCTTGCGCTTTTGCTGCAAATGTTTTATTCCAATTCACAATTTGCCTTTGTCGGCCACACCGACACCGTGGATGAACCTGATTATAACCAGTGGCTTTCAGAACAACGGGCCCTGGAAGTCATGCGGTTTTTCTACATTCAGCGGGCGCAATTTATGGATTCCGGTGACCCACTCTATGGCGATTATCAGCAGAAAATCTCGCTTTCGGATCAGTTGCTTGATAACCGGCTCTTCCCTGAATGGTTGTCCAGTCGCCGGAAAGGCGGCCTTGGTGCTGACCGCCGCAAACAGGAAGAACGGGCAGTTTTGCTTGATCAATTGCGGGATGTCGTCCGTGGGATGGGCGAAACCCAACTGGCCGTTCCAACTGCTGATAACACCACCGAAGCTCGGAACCGGCGGGTTGAAATCCAGATCACGCTGCCTCCGCAATCGGCCTTGCCATACTGCAACAGCCGGTAACCACTCCAGGAGATAGAGGATAGGGGATGGAGGATAGAGTTTAAGGATAATTTGTCTAATTCAACTTTGGGGTTTGGTGGGTTTTGTTTTAAAGTTGCCCGCCAAACCCCAGTTTCATTTTTAAAGCCAGGGTTCAGGGAAAAGACAAAAAGAATAAAAAGGACTTAAAGGACTTAAAGGACTCAAATTCGAAAACCCTGAACCCTGAACCCGGTTTTCTTGAAAGGATTAAGCTATGATTGCAGGTCATGCGTCGGCATATCTCATTTCGATAGTGTTGATTTTCCAAATGCTTTTTGGTTTTGGAGGTTTCACTGACCGAAAACCGATTTCCGGGCCAACCGGCGTGGCGGTCATTACCGAAGATACCATCCGAAAACACGTTGTATATCTGGCCTCGGACGAGTTAAGCGGGCGGCTGCCAGGGACACCCGGCGCGGAAAAGGCAGCCCGCTACATTGCCGACAATTTCAAACAGGCAGGACTCAAACCATCTGGTACCAAAGGGTTTTTCCAGGAATTCCCGTTTGTGTCAAAGCTCAAACTTGGCAAGAAAAATCAGCTTGTCATGACGCTTGCCGGTACAAAATCAGAAGCCAAATTGAATCAGGACTTTGCCCCGGCTGGTTTTTCGTCTCCGGGAATGGTCAGCGGAGACGTTGTTTTTGCTGGGTTTGGCATCAGTGCTGCCGAAGATGCAAAGTATGACGACTATGCCGGTCTCGATGTCAAAGGCAAACTGGTGCTGGTGCTGCCGTACAGCCCGACTGGCGCCAATCCACACGCCAAATTTGGGGCTTACTCGACGTTGCGCTATAAGGCTGCCACGGCGAAGTCCAAAGGGGCCACCGGCATTTTGATCATTGCGGAAGATGAAGATTTCAAAAGTGCGCCATCGGCCCGGCTGGTGTATGACGAAAGTTATGGCGATTCGGGGATTCCGGCGGTTGTTGTGAGTCGGGCGTTGGGCAATCAGCTCCTCAAGTCAAAGAATCAGGATGTGGCGGGACTTGAAAAACGCCTGGCCGAATCGCTCACCCCCGAAGCATTTGCCCTCCCTCAGACACAGGTTGTTCTCCAAACCGAAGTCATCAAAGAACGCCAGACGGGTCAAAATGTCGTCGGCTGGCTTGAAGGCAGCGACCCACAGTTGAAAAATGAAATTGTGGTGATTGGGGCGCACTATGATCATTTGGGGTTGGGTGGTGCCAGCTCGCTGGCACCGAAAGAAGGCGAAATCCATAATGGTGCCGATGACAATGCTTCTGGAACGGCTGGCGTGATCGAGCTGGCCCGCGCCTTTGCCTCAACACCCGAACGCCCGAAACGCAGCCTGATGTTTATGGCGTTCTCGGCGGAAGAAAAAGGCTTGCTTGGGTCAGCCTACTTTACCGAACATCCGATCAAGCCGTTATCGCAGGTCGTCGCCATGATCAACATGGATATGGTGGGCCGGTTACGCGATAACAACCTGATGATCCAGGGGATGGGCACCGCTACTGAATGGAAGGGAATTGTCGAGAAGGTCAACCAGACCGCCAGTTTTAATCTGAAATTACAAGACGACGGATTTGGGCCAAGCGACCATTCGTCGTTTTATCGCAAGCAAATTCCGGTGCTGTTCTTCTTTACCGGAAACCACGAAGACTATCATCGCCCATCGGATGACGCCGACAAAATCAACTATGTAGGCGAACGCAACATTTTGAGCTTTATCTTCCACACGGCGACGGCTATCTCCAACCAACCTGTCAAACCAACCTATCAAAAAGCGAAAAGTGATGATCAGGGACGGCGTGGCGGTGGGTTCCGGGTGTATGTCGGCTCGATTCCAGACTATGCCGCTGAAGTTGAAGGTGTAAAATTGTCGGGTGTTCGCGAAGGAAGTCCGGCGGAAAAAGCCGGCATCAAAGCGGGCGATGTGATTGTCAAAATGGCCGGACGGGATGTGAAAAACGTGTATGACTACACGTACGTTTTGCAGGAACTCAAACCCGACCAGGAAGTTGAAGTTGTGGTCCTGCGCGGTACCGAACGCGTCACCCTGAAATTAACACCAGGAAAACGATAATCCCGAGTCAGTACCACCCGCGTCAGTGGGTGGGAGAAGTCGAACCCACCCGCTCACGCAGGTGGTACTGACCAGAGTTAATATGGAAACCGTTGAAGCTATTCTCAAGGAACTCGAACAAAAATACCCGAATGCCAAATATGAACTGGATTGGGAGACGCCGTTGCAGTTGCTGGTGGCGACGATTCTGGCGGCTCAATGTACTGACGAACGGGTCAACCGGGTGACCAAATCATTGTTTCCGAAATATCCAGATGCCAGAGCCTATGCTGAGGCTGATCTTTCAGAACTGGAAGAAGACGTCAAACCGACGGGCTTCTATAAAAACAAAGCCAAAACGGTTCAAAATGTCTGTCAAGCACTGGTCAACCGCTTTGATGGCGAAGTCCCGAAAACCATCCAGGAACTTATCACCCTGCCCGGTGTTGCCCGAAAAACCGCCAATGTAGTGCTTAACACAGCCTTTAATATTGCCTCCGGTGTGATTGTTGATACCCACGTGGCACGTGTCACCCAGCGGCTTGGATTGACCAGAACCGACAAGCCCGAGCAAATCGAAGTTGACCTGATGCGACTGGTTCCACAAGAGAAATGGACCTTTTGGGGACCGGCCATGGTTTTGCACGGACGGTACACCTGCACGGCAAAAAAGCCGAAATGCGAAGAGTGTATTTTGGAAAGTGTTTGTCAGAAGATCGGTGTATAGCCTCTGAACAGGGCTAAGGGCTTGGGGCTACTGAAGGGATGAGGGATGAAGGATGAGGGATGAAATAAAACCAATTCCTCTTTGAAAAAGAACAAATAGCTAAACTCTATTTTAATCAATGACTTAAAGGAGTCTCTGAATGCGTCTCAATTTTCCCGAATCGTGGCACACCGTGCTGTCCGATGAATTTGAAAAACCATATTTCACCAAACTCAAATCATTTCTTGAAACCGAACGGGCCAATCACACTATTTTTCCGCCCGAGGATGATGTTTTTTCAGCTTTTTCATTAACTCCCTATGATGAGGTCCGCGTGTTCTTGCTCGGGCAGGATCCGTACCACGATGACAACCAGGCGCATGGATTGTGTTTTTCGGTCCGGCCTGGGATTAAGCCTCCGCCATCGCTGGTCAATATGTACAAAGAACTGAAAGAAGACCTCGGTCACAGCATTCCCAACCACGGCTATCTCGTTCCCTGGGCCAAACAGGGAATGTTGATGCTCAACGCCGTCCTCACCGTGCGGGCCCATTCGCCAAATTCGCATAAAGATCAAGGCTGGGAACAATTTACTGATGCGGTCATTCGCAAGGTAAATGACAAAACAGAGCCGGTGGTTTTTGTGCTGTGGGGCGGCTACGCGCAAAAGAAAGCCAAATTGATTGATGGCAATCGTCACAAAGTCATTCAAACCGCGCATCCATCACCACTTTCAGCGCGCAACGGCTTTTTCGGCAGCAAACCTTATTCAAAAATTAACGAGTTGCTGCGTGAAGCTGGCCACCCTGAAATCAACTGGAAACTGGAAAACCTTTAGAATGATACCAGTCAGTAGTCAGTAGTCAGTAGTTGATAAGTCAGTAGTCAGTAGACCAACCCCAGATATTTCAGTCTACAAAGATCTTGAAAAGAACTCTTTACAAATAACTCAAAAAGAACCAGATACACTTGACACAAGCCCCAAATCCCAACACTTGACTACTGACTACTGACTACTGACTACTGACTACTGACTACTGACTACTGACTACTGACTACTGACTACTGACTACTAACTACTGACTACTGACTACTGACTACAAGTATGAAGCCGAACAGAAGGCGAAACGGACGGAAAAACAGGCAGATCCAGAATCACAACCAGACCCAGCCGCTCAGGCCAAACGCGCAGCCCAACGCGAAGCCAAAGTGGCTGCCGGGATGAAGGAGCTGGAATTGTGGTTGAGCGACCAGATGCGGCACGGGTTGGCGGCGCTTCAGCGGGAAGGGTACACATATTGGGACACGCCAGCGGCACGGATGGTTGATGCCCAGTCACCTGGTATCGCCCGGATTCTGCGTGATATGGCTGGCCTTGCTTCTTCTGGGTCAGGCTGGGAATCGCGAATGCTGGAACAATTTGGACGCCTTCAGTTACTCCTTGAAGGCTACAAACGATTGGAAACCTTGCCACAACCCGTCCAGGCTGATATTCGCAGCCGGATTGGCTGGACGCAAAATCAAGACGAATTACTTGCCCAACCGGGCATCACCGACACCTGGGCGGTGCTTGGCCAGCGGGTTGAAGAAGATGACCGCTTGCGGGTGCAACGCACCTGGCTGACTGGTCAGACCACTGGAAAGCGGGCATTGATTTTGGATTTTTCGGCTCATTCGAGTCAGCCGCTTGATAAAAGCCTGGTGCCAAATACCTGCCTTGACGCTGAACTGGTATTTTATCCAGGGAATTTCCCACTCCGGGCGCTGGTCAAGCAGCGACTTCAGTCACCAACCGCGCTGGCTGAAATTCCATCCGCGACTGATATTGCGGCTGAGGTTGCCGTCTACGCCCAGGGACTGGCCGCCAATCCCTGGTTAGAATTATTTCCAATGATGGTGTCAGCCGTTGTTCCAGTGCCGAAAAAAAACGATACATGGTTTTTGTGTGATGTTCACGGACAGTCTTTACCGGTGGCGAGAAAATTCTCTTTTGGCTGGCATCTTTTGGCTCTGAGTGGCGGCCATCCCTGTCAGGTCTTTGGCGAATGGAACGGACGTGAATTTTTGCCCATCAGCCTCTGGGTTGATGGCACCTTTGTGCACTTTGACCTCGCTCAAGTGTAGCGAAGCAAAAGGGACAAAAATCGAAAACCCTGACCCCTGCCCTTGCCCCAAATTTCAGGCCGTAAACGACCTGCCTCAATTCAACCACCGCTCCGCGGTGAAAACCCTGAACCCTGAACCCTGAACCCTAAAATATGCAACTTTGGGATGATCTTGTCAGCACGGCTCTGGTCGGAACTGACCGCCAATCGGTAGAGTTACCGTCTGGAGCTTCACCTTTGATGGAGCTTCTCAGGGGGCTTGAGGGCAAAGCGCCTGCCCAGAAACTTCTGGCGGCGGCTGGAACGGTGGCCTGGTATCGTCAGGTTGGGCAACTCCCCAGCCGTGAATCTGAATCATCGGTAACCCTTTGTGAACCGGATGAATTGCCTGTCTGTAGCTATCGGGCTGGTGAGCAGCTCCTGGCAATGCTCGGCGGTCAGCACAGCGAAGTTTTACCTGAGTGGCTGTCATTGATGACCACGCACGGAAAACGTGTTCCACCACGTCATCTTCCGGCGTTGCTTGAGTATGGTCGCCAGCATCAGGAATTGCGCGATGCAATATTGCCGGTTCTCGGGAAGCGTGGAATATGGTTGGCCGGGTATAACCCAAACTGGAGCTATGTGTTAGACCGAAGTGAGAGCCAGCCCGATGAACAAATTTGGGAAACCGGAAATCGCGAAGCTCGCCAGGTCGTGCTCCAACGCCTGCGAGCCAAAGACCCGGCCAAAGCACGCAAACTGGTGGCGTCAAGCTGGGCACAGGATCCAGCCGAACAACGTGCCCTCTGGCTGGCAACTTTTGAAACCGGGCTGAGTTTGGACGATGAACCGCTTCTGGAATCCGCCCTTGATGACCGCCGCAAAGAAGTGCGTGTCAACGCCGCCGAACTGCTGCAACGACTTTCAGGTTCGCAGTTGCAACAGCGGATGCTGGATCGGGTGCGACCGCTGATTTCCATTCAGCGTGAAGACAAACCAAAACTTCAAGTAACTTTACCCCAGGAATGCGACAAGGCGATGATTCGCGATGGGATTGAACCCAAACCGCCGCATTCCCAGATTGGGGAAAAAGCCTGGTGGCTGGGGCAGATGCTCAAAAGCGTGCCGCCCGCCTTGTGGTGTCAAACACTGGCTGTTTCACCAGAAGTTTTGCTCTTACTGGCGAAAAAATCAGACTGGGAAGACCTTTTGATCGAAGGCTGGCTGGTTGCCGCAACCCGACACCGGGATGCCCGATGGACAGCGACTTTGTTTGATCAGGCAGGGAAGTTGCCACAGAAATGGAACTACCTGTTAACTGAGCTTTTGAGGACACTCACGCCAGCTTTCCGCGAACAGTATGTCACTGAGCGGCTGAGGTCTAGTAATGAAGCCTTACAAGGTTCAGGCTTTCTGTTTGATGTTCTCAGAAATTGTGATCACGCCTGGAATCCAGAACTTTCAGCCAGTTTCGTCCGGTGTCTGAGAGCAACTGTTGCCACAAAGCCAAATCATCGGGATTGGGGACTGGTGCACGAACTCAGCTCATTTGTCGTGCGAATATCACCCGATTGTCTGGCTGAAACCGTGCGGGACTGGCCTGCTGATCGAACTGAACTGGGCGGGTGGGGTGATGCCATCGAACGATTTCTGGCCGTTGCCCAATTTCGTCTGGAAATGCACCAGGAAATGAACTTATTGTGAGTTTTCCTGGTGTGGGATCTTGATTGTGTTCGGGGGGAAAAATATGGAAATCACGGTTGAAGCAATCTATGAAGCAGGTGTTTTGAAACTCCTTCATCCGTTACCTCAGCTCAGAGAACACGAAAAAGTTCAGCTTGTGATCCAAACGACCACGCAAAATGACCGTGATCGTGCAACAGAGGTTCTCCGTCAGGCAGGATTATTGGCTGAACCTGGCCCTGGGACGAAAGAGCGGGCGACTCGTTCAGTCGCATCACTGGCTGAGGTCCAGCAAGCATTTTCCAGGTCGAGTGGTAAGCCGCTGAGTGAGATTGTGATTGAGCAGCGGGGACCAAAAGAATGAGCCTTTCAGCCCTCAGCCCCAAACCCATTTTCTTCAGCCCGTTTTCTTCAGCCCTAATTCCTTAGAGGAGATACCTATCCATGACGACTCTGCTGCGCGAGCACGCTGAACAGCAATTTGCCGAAGAACTCCACGAACTCCAGAAAGCCGACAAACATCAACGACCACCCAACTGGAAGCTTTCTCCCTGGGCAGTGATGATGTATTTGCTCGGCGGGAAACTGGAAGATGGCTTCGAGATTTCTCCGAAATACATCGGCCAGCGGCGCATTATCGAGATTGCAATTGCGACGTTGACGACTGACCGGGCGCTGCTGCTGATTGGTGTGCCGGGAACTGCCAAATCATGGGTTTCAGAGCATTTAACGGCTGCCATTTCGGGTGATTCGACTCTGTTGATTCAGGGCACGGCGGGAACGGGCGAAGAAGCTATCCGCTATGGCTGGAACTATGCGAAATTGCTGGCCGACGGGCCGTCAATGGGTGCACTGGTTCCCAGCCCGGTGATGCGCGGGATGAAGGACGGCAAAGTGGTGCGACTGGAAGAATTAACTCGTGTTCCGTCTGATGTGCAGGACACGCTGATTACGATTCTTTCGGAAAAGACGCTGCCGATTCCCGAACTCAATTCAGAAATTCAAGCTCGTAAAGGGTTTACCGTGATTGCCACGGCAAATGACCGTGATCGTGGTGTGAATGAGCTTTCCAGCGCTTTAAAACGGCGGTTTAACACCGTGGTCCTTCCGCTTCCGGCGACAGTGGATGAAGAAGTGGATATTGTCGAACGTCGTGTTGCCAGCATGGGACGCGCCCTGGAATTGCCGGCTGAACCTCCGGCGCTGGAAGAAATCCGCCGCGTCGTGACGATTTTCCGCGAACTCCGCAACGGTGTGACCACCGATGGAAAATCAAAGTTGAAAACACCAAGCTCGACCTTGAGCACCGCCGAAGCCATTTCCGTCGTCAACAACGGCCTGGCCCTGGCCGCGCATTTCGGAGACGGGCAAATGAACGCCCACGACGTTGCCGCCGGGCTGATTGGCGCCGTGGTGAAGGATCCGGTTCAGGATAAAGTGGTCTGGCACGAATACCTGGAAACCGTGGTCAAAGAACGCGACGGCTGGAAAGACCTCTATCGCGCCTGCCGCGAAGTCAGCTAGAGGATAGAGGATAGAGGATAGGGGATAGAGGATAGGGGATAGGGGATAGAGGATAGGGGATAGAGGTATGAGTATTCAAAATTTTCGAGACTTGCGTGTTTGGCAAATTGGAATGGATCTAGTTGAACAGATTTACCGGCTAACAGAAGGTTTTCCATCCAGAGAAATGTATGGGTTGACTGATCAATTGCGAAGAGCTGCCGTTTCAATTCCCTCAAACATTGCAGAAGGACACACCCGAGAATCAAGCAAAGAATTCCTGTATCATTTATCCATCGCTCAGGCTTCACTGGCTGAGGTTCAAACGCAAATTGAGATAGCAAAACGCCTTAACTATCTTTCACAACAACAAACAGATAAAGTTTTAGAGCACTCTATACAATTGAGTAAGCAACTTTTTGCACTACGAAATGCTTTGATCAAGCGAGGCCAATAATGGCTAAACCCAAATTGCCCCAATCTCTATTTCCCAACCCCCAACCCCCAACCCCTAACCCCTGTCCCCCAACCCCTAACCCCTGTCCCCCAACCCCTAACCCCTGTCCCCCAACCCCTAACCCCTGTCCCCTAACCCCCAACCCCCAGATCCTCGGCATTCGACATCACGGACCGGGTTCGGCGCGGAGCGTGCGGCAGGCGCTCGAAGCTATGCAGCCGGATGTGATCCTGGTCGAAGGGCCTCCGGATGGTGATGGTGTATTGCCGTTGCTTACCCACGCTGAGATGAAGCCACCGGTGGCACTTCTGATTTATGCCGTGGATGACCCAAAGCAGGCCGTGTTTTATCCATTTGCCGTGTTTTCTCCGGAGTGGCAGGCGATTCAATTTGGATTAAAACACGAAATTCCGGTTCGGTTTATGGATCTCCCGCAGGCGCATCAACTGGCTGTGGTTCATGAACCCCAGACTCAATCTACGGACCAGCCATCAAACTCCAAAACCCAGACCCCGGATGTCCAATCGCTGACGCCAGACCCTCGACCGCTGACGGCTGAGTCACAACCCTTGATTTCAGATCCATTGCACTGGCTGGCCCAGGCCGCCGGGTTTGAAGATAGCGAGCGCTGGTGGGAATACATGGTTGAGCATCGGCGCGATACGACCGACGTGTTTGCCGCCATTTTGGAAGCAATGGCGGCACTGCGCAGTTCAGGAGTTGGATTTAAGGATTCGCCCGCCGACGCCACAACCGAAGTCCAGCGCGAAGCCAGTATGCGCCAGATCATCCGGGCGGCTCAGAAAGAAGGGTTCCACAAGATTGCCGTCGTGTGTGGCGCCTGGCATGGTCCAGCACTGGCGGAAATGCCTCCGGCGCGGGCCGATGCCGAAGTTCTCAAAGGCTTGCCGAAAGTCAAAGTGAATGCCACGTGGGTGCCGTGGACCTACAGCCGATTGAGCTTTCAGAATGGATATGGGGCTGGGGTCGAATCACCCGGCTGGTATCACCATTTATGGCACATCCGGGAAGCGTCGGGGCAGGGAGTTTCACCGACCACGGTGACCATCCGCTGGATGTCCCGCGTTGCCCAGTTGATGCGAGCCGAAGATTTGCAGGCGTCAGTTGCTCACATTATCGAAGCTGTTCGGCTGGCTGAATCGCTGGCAACCCTGAGAGGTCGGCCATTGCCTGGGCTGGCTGAACTCAACGAAGCGGCGCAGGCAATTATGTGTTTCGGAAGCGATGCCCCCATGCGGCTGATTCACGAAAAACTCGTCGTTGGCGAATTACTTGGCACGGTGCCAGATGAAACGCCAATGGTGCCGCTCCAGCAGGATTTGCAACGCGAACAAAAACGCCTCCGGCTGCAACCTGAAGCAGCGCATAAAGATCTTGATCTGGATTTGCGCAAGCCCACTGACCTGGAACGCAGCCATTTGCTCCATCGGCTGAATCTGCTTGAAATTCCCTGGGGGATGACAGGTCACGTATCCGGCAAGTCGGGCACCTTTCACGAACAATGGCGGTTGCAGTGGAAACCCGAATTCTCTGTCAGAGTGATCGAAGTTGCGGTCTGGGGGAACAGTGTCCTGAATGCCGCCACGGCCTATGTGTGCCATCTGGGGGAACTGCCAGACCCGGCTGGCGCACCACTCCCAAAGCTGACAGAGTTGCTCAACCAGGTATTGCTGGCCAATTTGCCGGCGGCGATTGAACCGTTGATGGAGCGAGTCCAAAATGAAGCCGCCCTGGCCAGTGATGTAACCCACCTGATGCAATCGCTTCCGTCGCTGGCCAATATCCTGCGCTATGGCAATGTGCGCCAGACCGATGTTTCAGCCGTTGGGCATGTTGTGGATGGCATGGTGGCACGGATCTGTGTTGGATTACCGGTCGCATGTGCTTCGCTTGATGATGCAGCGGCGGCGGTCATGTTTGACCATATTGCCAATGTCAACCGGGCGGTGAGTTTGCTCCAAACGGAAGAGCATGTGGCAAACTGGCATTCTGTTTTGCGGCAAATCACCGATCAGCAAGGAGTTCATGGTTTAGTCGCCGGACGATGTGCCCGATTGCTGCTTGATGGGCACTTCTTTACGGCTGAAGATACTGCCCGGCGAATGAGTCTGGCGCTTTCTGTCGGGAATGACCCAACTCACGCAGCCGCCTGGGTTGAAGGATTTCTGAAGGGAAGTGGGTTGCTGCTCCTTCACGATGCGGCATTATGGAATATCCTGGACCGCTGGGTGACGGCATTGCCAGGAGATATGTTTCTGGCCTTACTTCCGTTATTGTGCCGAACTTTTTCTACGTTCACAGTGCCCGAACGGCGTCAGATGGGCGAACGCGTCCGCCGTGGGTTGGCTGTAGACGGAGTTTCCTCTTCACCTGTCCCAGTAGTTCTCCAGACCAATTTTGATGCTACGCGTGCGGAGCAAATGCTTCCGCTGGCTGCTCAACTATTGGGAATCATTTAGGGTTCAGGGTTCAGGGTTCAGGGTTTGAAGAACAGGGTTCAGGTCAGGGTTTAAATCTTTTGGACTGAGCGAGTTTGCAAGTTTATTCAACAACCTTCCAACATCTTGACATAAATGCCAAACCATTTTGGCATCATAACGGGTGGTAAATTTCAATCGGATTGCAATAATCAGATGGGTTTCTACTTCCAAAAGTGATCCTTTCGCAATTGAGAGATGGTGCAAATATTCTTTTCGGTGTTTCCATCCATACCCTTCAGCAATGTTTGCAGCAATTGAAACCACTGCTCGTTAGATTTGACTGACAAGACCAAATTTTTCTTCTACTGGAAAAGACTTGGTGATTTGATAAATTGATTCAACTAAATCAATACTTTTTCTCCAAACTTCTAAATCACGATAGGTTTGCAACATAAATCAGCCTCCAAAAATTAAATTTCGGTGCTGAAAAGGCAAATTCCATTCCATAAACCCTGAACCCTGAACCCTGAACCCTGAACCCTGATTCCTACCATAAACCCTGAACCCTGATTCCTACCATAAACCCTGAACCCTGAACCCTGAACCCTGATTCCTACCCTGAACCCTGCTAATCCCCCCGGATTTTGTGGGGTAAGCTCAAAAATGAGTCCAAAAGCCCTAAAAATGGCCTGTTTTGAGCTGTTTTACCTGTTACCCACAAAAACGTGGGTTAGCTAAGTCATTTGTTTTCAATAG
>JACQXX010000038.1 GCA_016208495.1 Acidobacteriota bacterium
GGGGTTCGGGGTTCGGGGTTCGGGGTTCGGGGTTCGGGGTTCGGGGTTCGGGGTTCGGGGTTTTCGAATTGATCATCTTTTCGTCCTTTTTGTCCTTTTTATCCTTTACAGGTTTGTTCTAAACCCTGAACCCTGAACCCTGAACCCTGAACCCTGAACCCTGAACCCTAATTGGCATGACTGGTTTTATGATCAAAATTCACCATCAATTGGCGATAAAAAGTGACGGCCTGGGCAAAGTTTTTGACTGACACTCGCTCGTTGGTGCCGTGGATGCGAATCGTATCGGCCTGTTTGATCCAGATGGGCAAAAACCGGTATACATTCTGGCTGAGTGGCGCGTAGTACCGCCCATCGGTTGCGCCAATGACCAATGTTGGCGTGACGACAATTCCTGGAAATACCTGGTGAAGCGTGCGTTGAACGGTGGCGAAGGCTTCGGAATCAGTTCGTGAAGTTGGCGATGGATTGGCCGCCATTTCAGTCAGCGGTTCGACCTCAACTCGTGAATCGCTGACTGTCTGGCGGACGTGTTCAGTGACTGATTCAATTGTGTCTCCTGGCAGAATCCGAAAATTGATAATCGCCCGCGCTGAAATCGGGAGCACATTGTCTTTGATGCTGCCTTCAAGCATGGTCGGCGCCGTTGTGGTGCGGATATAGGCATTGGTAGTCGGTGACTTGGCCAAAATGGAGGTTACCAGCGGGCGAAACAGCCACAAATTGGCCATAATCACCCGGTTAGGAAAAGACATTTCCGGGCCGAGGTATTCAAACATCTGGCGGGTTGGTCCTTCGAGCCGGGCTGGGACCTGGTTGGTTTCAAGTTTGACGAGTGCGGCGCTCAGGATTCCGACCGCCGTTTGCTTCGGAGGCATTGACGAATGGCCGCCTTCCCCTTTCGCGGTCAACTTGATGCTCACATATCCTTTTTCAGCAATACCAACCAGCGCCACGGGGAGTGGAACCTGGGGATAATCTTCAACCACCGCGCCGCCTTCATCCAGGACACATTCAAACTGGAGTCCCCGTGATTGGAGCAATTTTGAGATTTCAGCCGCTCCCTGTTTCCCGCTGGTCTCTTCATCGTGACCAAAGGCAAAATAGATGGTGCGCTGTGGTTGAAACCCTTCGGATAAAAGAAGTTCGGCGGCTTCCAAAATACCAATGACGCCGGATTTATCATCGAGTGAACCACGTCCCCACACATATCCGTCAGCGACGTGGCCACCAAAAGGAGGATGCGTCCATTTGTCTTCCGTTCCAGGTTCAACCGGGACAACGTCCTGATGCGCAACCAGCAGAATGGGCTTGAGGTTTGGCGCACGGCCTTCCCATCGAAACAGCAGGCTGTGTTCGTTGACCTTTTCAAGCGTCAGGGTGGCAAACACTTTTGGATAGGTGGCCTTTAAAAATTCGTGAAACTGACGGAACTGATCGGCCTCCAGAATTGAAATCGTCTGAAATTGCAGGGCTGAGGCCAGATGGCGGGCGGTCGCGTCCTGGTCTTCCACAGCCAGGGGAACTGATTGAACCGGAACCTGTTTTGAAGTAAACCGGGTGGTTCGAAAGAGTAAAAACCCGCTCAGAACCACCACCACAATGATGATTGAAACGGCAATGTGTTTGAAGGCTTTCCTTTTGTGCATAAACAGACGAAATCACAGTGGGCTAAAGTTGACCAGGCATAGCTTTTCAGAAAAAGGTTCAGCAGATTGTCTTGACTGAAGGTTGCTCTTTAAGGCAGTGACCATGATACATTTTCCATCTCGGAAAAATGTATCTGCGGAAAGTGATATATCAAATGCGAGTGCGATTGAAAAGCATAATTCCAGTGTTCCATAAGCACCTTTTCACCATTCGCGTAATAAAAATCTAGGTTATCGAATCTTTTTCCAGTTTTGGTCACAATTGTCTAAATTGATCTGACACATACTCAAAAACTGAATCTGGGCGACAGGTGGATTCAGCCTGCGAAACGGGCACCGACTCGTAGCCCAGGATGAAGTCTTTGAAACCCTGGGTCCAACGTGCGGTCTCCATCAGACCGGCGAAGCAGGCGCACCCGGCCACCCGCTTCGCGGGTTCACAGACAATGGGTTCCCGAAGGCAGTTGGTGAGCTGTTTTTGAGTGAACAAACCAGAAAACTGAACAAAGAATTCACGAAACAGGATTTTTATTACGCGAATGATGAGAATAAACTTGAAGCGACTTGTCTTCACATTGCGTGCCTGTGAACCTGCCTGTTTGCCGGGGTTTCTTGGTTCGACTCTGCGTGGTGCCTTTGGCCATGCCCTGAAAAAACGGACGTGCCTGAAAGTTCCACCTGTTTGTAATGACATATGTCAATTCGAGGACGGTTGTATCTATCACCAGATATTTGAAGCTGGTCACCCCCGACCTCACCCAGGTACCGGGCAACTCGATGACTTTCAGCATCCGTACCTGATCGTCCTTCCGCCAATTTCCCTGGCCCAAAATCGGCAACAGCTTCAACGTGATGAAACATTGACCTTTGAAATAACACTCATTGGCAAAAGCACGGACGTTCACGCTCCAGTTACCGAAGCCGTTCGGTTAATGGGAGCTTTTGGCCTTGGCGTGGCGCGTTCGGTGTTTGAGCTTGAATCCGTAGCTTCACCCGATGAACCCGTAACCACGCTTGGAAACCTGGTTGCTCATCGGCTGACTGAACTTCCTCAGCCTGACCAGATCACGATTCAACTTGAAACACCTGCCCGAATCAGGCTCGGCAAGAAATTGCAATTTCAACTTCCCTGCTCCATTCTGGTTCGATCACTGGCACGGCGGATCAATTCTCTGGCAGCTTTTCACGGAAGCGAACCATTGAATCTGGATATTGAAGAACTGACCCGCCTGGCTTCCAAAGTCAAAACCGTGGCAACCCAGATTCGCTGGTGCGACTGGGAACGGTATTCAAATCGCCAGGAGACCAAAATGAAACTGGGCGGGGTCATCGGAAAAATTACCTATTCAGGCCCAGCTCTTGCCGGGTTGCTCCCGCTATTGGCGGCAGGTGAAATCGTCCACGTTGGAGCCGCCACTACGTTTGGTCTGGGCGGTTACAGGCTTTCGGTTTCTCCACACCTCAATTCCTGATCCTGACTTGAAGCCAGAGAGCAAGAAAAGACAACCTGTTCAGAACAAAAGGAAAGGCTCTGAACCCAATCCAGGGTTCAGAGCCTTTTGTATGTCTATTTTCCAGATGAGACGAGAGGCAAATTGTGCCATTCAATCCCCGGCCAGGTCTAAAGGTGTCAAGCACCATCTTTCTTAAACTCCGTTGCGGAAAGGTCAGTTGAGCTTGACAACCCCCGCCCGGAGGGCGATGGAAAGTAGCCGGTGGGAAGCCTGCTTTGAGGCGCACCCACCGGAATGGAGGCCGCCAATGGTTCGCGCCCGGATGGGCGCTGGATCAAAACCCCCAAGGACTCCGGGATTTTCGCCGAAACCTTGCCACAGAACGTTTCCAGCGCCCATCCGGGCGCGAATGAAATGGATACTGATCCGGTGGTATGCCCAAAGCGGCAAACCACCGGCTACTTTCCACCGCCCATCCGGGCGAAAACCAACCTTCCCATACCGGAAGATATTTCTCATGCGAGGGGTTTCAATCCCCGGCCAGGTCTAAAGGTGTCAAGCACGTCTTGGTAATCTGTTGGATTCTGGTTGCGGTAGCAATGTTTCAATCCCCGGCCAGGTCTAAAGGTGTCAAGCACGGAAGGTGACGACTATCGTCGAAACCCAGGGGGGTTTGTTTCAATCCCCGGCCAGGTCTAAGGGTCTTTCGGACGACCAAGATACCCCCATTTCTGAGCTATGAGAAAGGTTTCAATCCCCGGCCAGGTCTAAGGGTCTTTCGGACACTACTGAAGAAGAAAAAAACAAAGAAAAGCGGGCTGGTTTCAATCCCCGGCCAGGTCTAAGGGTCTTTCGGACGACACTGCATTAAATAGGCCGTCCTTCAGCGCATCGGCGGGTTTCAATCCCCGGCCAGGTCTAAGGGTCTTTCGGACATTAACGAGGGCGAAATTGGAAAACACGTTTTCGCGAAAGTTTCAATCCCCGGCCAGGTCTAAGGGTCTTTCGGACGAAACAGGAATGTAAGAGTTACCGCATCGGTTGCTCTTAGTTTCAATCCCCGGCCAGGTCTAAGGGTCTTTCGGACTCAACCAAGCGCAACTTGCGCTTGTCGTTATTTCGCGAAAAGTTTCAATCCCCGGCCAGGTCTAAGGGTCTTTCGGACCGGCTGATGTTCCAATGGGATCAACTGCAACTGTTTTGTTTCAATCCCCGGCCAGGTCTAAGGGTCTTTCGGACTTGATCCCGTAACCGCCAAACTCATCGCTCGGATCGCAGGTTTCAATCCCCGGCCAGGTCTAAGGGTCTTTCGGACCGGACTGAGTGCCGCTATCTCACTATGCGTGCTGCTTCCGAGTTTCAATCCCCGGCCAGGTCTAAGGGTCTTTCGGACACACCCCGGTATCGACTACGCCCAGATGGTCGCAGTGGAGTTTCAATCCCCGGCCAGGTCTAAGGGTCTTTCGGACGGGGTTATGACAAACCCATTTTCGCATTGCTCACCGGTTTCAATCCCCGGCCA
>JACQXX010000039.1 GCA_016208495.1 Acidobacteriota bacterium
CAGCGGAAATGTCGTTTCACGGTACGACTACGACCCGTGGGGACGGCAGACGGTGGTCACCGGGACAACGGTCTTTGACATCGGGTACGCGGGATACTGGAATCTGCACTCAACGGGCAGCATTCTGAACCTCAAACTCAACCTGACCTGGTATCGAGCGTACAGTCCAGAGCTGGGGCGGTGGCTGAGCCGGGATCCGATTGGGGAAATGGGGTGGATGGTATCAACCCAAAACTTGATGGGAACTTTTGCTGACCTCCCAAATTCTCCTGAATCCTTCATCAGTGCTACTTCTGAACTAGGGGGGAATGCTGGGCGCGTAACAGATGAAACAAATTTGTATACCTACGTTCTGAATAATCCAGTCAACTTAATTGACCCCCTTGGGTTAAAAGCTGGATATGGGAACTGGTGTGGTTCTGGTCCAAAACCTGGTCAAAAACCTGACCCGAAAGATGATCTCGATAAATGCTGCATGAAACATGACGAGTGCTACGATAAAAGCACTCCTCCAGCGAGTGGCTTGTGTGGGGTATTAGCACCTCGGACTGAACAATGTGACTTGACCTTGTGTCGATGTGCAAAAATAGCCAAATGCAAAGGGTTCAAATGTAAAGTTGCACGATTTTTCATACGTGTAATTTTTTGTACAGCAGGCAAAATCAAGTAAAAAGATAAACGCCTTTTGAAATGGGTGTTTCGCAGTGTCGTCACGGATTACTCGTGACGGCGCTGCCTGACACACGAAAAAAATTGTTTTTGATTTCAGGAGATAGAGCTATGTTTTCCAAAGCAACCAGTATGCTTACTTTCTTTGTTATCATGTTTGGAGTGACCACTTTTTCATTAGATACCTCAGCACAAACATTTTCCATATCGCCAAATGGCTCAGAAATTGTTTTTAGCTCGGAAAAGAGCGGGCATGCGGAATTTTATATGATGAATAGTGACGGGACTCAAGTTAGACAACTTACCTTCACCAAAGATGATAAGAGAGACCCTGCTTTTTCTCCTGACGGGAAGTTTATTGTTTATGTATCGGTGCCCCACGGGGCAAAAGATGGGCAGATTTACGTTATGGATTATGAGGGGAAAAATCACAGACGCATCACAAATAACACTTTTTATGACACCTCCCCTTCATTTTCTCCAGATGGATCGAAAATCGTCTTTATTCGTGCTCACCGATATCGCCCCTATAGCATGGGTGGACACATTTGGGATGATTGGGATTTGTATTCGATGAATGTAGATGGGACTGAAGAGCGACGATTAACTCAGGGAAAATACTATCAACTGAAACCCCCTCATTATTCACCGGATAATAGGCAAATTATTTTTGCGGCAAAACCACGATTGATTGATGTTGAGGGACAAATTTTCGTTATGAACCTCGATGGCAGTACGGATCCGAAGCAATTGACGACAGATTTAAAAACCATTCACAGTGATCCAGTGTTTTCCCCCGATGGTAAGAAAATAGCTTTTGTTTCCAATCGAGTAAGTCAAATCGGGATTTATGATTACGAAGTATGGATTATGGATTCCGATGGATCAAATGCAGTTCAAATCACCCAAAACCATTCCAGCAATCAAAACCCTGTCTTTACACCTGATGGTAAAAGAATTCTCTTTTTGTCGGATAAAAAACGAAATGATAAAAAAGAACTGTGGCAAATTGATATACATGGAAAGAATTTGAAGCGTATTACGAAGTCACTCTAATGTCATTTAGGACTCAAAATTCACGGAAGCACAAGTCTTTCATTCAATTTCCTTAGTCACTGATCGAAAAAATGATTTCAAACCGTCTCATCATCAAGATTAGCCTGATGCTTCAAAGCCCGATTGCCGCCGCACTCCAACTCCCTTCATCTTGGTTTCAGCGCCGGTCGGGAAGTTCGTAGAGTGCTTCCCAGATTCGATAAAGGCATTGCGAAACATCGTCAGGTACACTTTTGACGGGTCGGTCGCCGATTGAGCGGTCTTCACGGAGTCGGTTTCGACCTGGAACGTCGAACTGCCTTTTTCCTTCGTCTGGAATGTGACCTGGCAGCCAATCGGAACCAGGAAATCATCGGTGCGACGACGACCAATTTCACCTTCAACAATGTCAATGAATTGCAGACCCGCAAGGTCGGCAGCGCCCCGCAAACCAGTTATGGATATGATGCCAACGGGTGTCTGATCAATGACGGAACACGCACTTTCGGGTGGGACGGTGCTCAACGACTGGTTGAAATTGAGGAGGGGACAAACCGAGTCGAGTTCGTGTATGATGGGATTGGCCGCCGAATCAAAAAAATCAGCAAACAAGGCAGCACGGTGGTCAGGGAACAGCGCTATATCTGGTGTGGGCCTGAAATCTGCTGGGAACGGACAACCATCCCCGGAGTAAACCCAATCACCAAGCGATTCTTTGCACAGGGGGTGAAAACCAACAGCACGGTAAACTACTACACGCGGGACCATCTGGGGAGCGTGCGGGAAGTGACGGATAGCAGCGGAAATGTCGTTTCACGGTACGACTACGACCCGTGGGGACGACAGACGGTGGTCACGGGGACAACGGTCTTTGACATCGGCTATGCGGGGTACTGGAACCTGCATTCGGCGGGCAGCATTCTGAACCTCAAACTCAACCTGACCTGGTATCGGACCTACAGCCCGGAGCTGGGACGGTGGTTGAGCCGAGATCCGATTGGGGAAGAAGGGGGAATCAATCTCTATGGTTATGTAGAAAATAGAGTCATCGATTCAATTGATCCTGAAGGGTTACAAGGAAAAGGCTCAGGTCCCTTTTTACCGAATGGTCGAAAACCTCCTGGTTGGGATCCTTCTTGGCCAACGGGTGTTGATGAGCGAGACCACTATGTTCAAGACCCAACTACAGGGAGAAAATACTACCCTCATTTTGATGATGATGGACATTGGGATCACTATGACTATTACGATGAAAATGGTAAACCTCGGAGATATCCGGAAAAGAGCCTAAAACCTTGGCGAGGACAAAAAAGACCACCAAAGGGAAACCAATCTCCTACTGACCCTTGGGAGTCACTTCCAGAACCAATGCCTTGTCATGGGGCTCCATCTACATTGCCACCATTACCACCGTTTCTAAGTCCCAAACCTGGGCCAAATAGACCCTGGGCACCAGTTTGGGGAATGCCTAAACCTGGAAGAAAATACCACAGTTGGAATTGAGTAATTCAAAGTTAGGGTTCTTTTGAATCTTTTCTGTCATTACCCAATGATTCGCTAGTGAACTGTAGCAAAAGTTTTTGAATGAAATAAGATCATTTGACAACGTTTTACCGCGCCCAATGGAGCAGGGCACTCAAGATGATAGCAAATTGTTCAAAAGCTGTAACTATTCAGACCCCTATGAATCTTGTATGTGTTGTGAACAAAAGGTTTAGATTTTTTGGCTAGTGAGTGTAACATGGAAACCAAGCATTTTAAGTCTTTTCGACGCAGTCACAATACCGCATCTTGTATATGCTGTTGAAGAAAACTACCACGGATGGGGTCTGAATAGTTACCAAAAACTTACGCTACAGTCCACTAGGTTCTATTGACATTCTTGAGTCTAAGTAATTGAAAAGAAAATAGCTTAACTGAATTTCTATCAATTGTGTAAGGTTTTTCTTCCCAATCATTTACAAGCAATGTCAACAGAGCTTAATCAAGAATAAAGAGTTATTGCCCTCATAAACCAATAATGCAAATTAAAGGTTGAGAGCAAGCGTTCAAAATCATCTAAAGGTAAGGAATAATTTGACCAACTGGAATTTGCATTTCTGATAAACTCTTTATTTGTAGCAATTTTTTTCAACTCTTAACCAACACAATAATGTGAGGATAGTATGTCACACTTGAGCTACGGGCATCGAATACAACAGTTAAGAGAGAAAAAAGGACTCTCTATAGAACAAATGGCAATAACCCTCGATATATCCTTTGAGTGGTATCGAGATATTGAAGCCTATGATGATGAAGTCGTAGAAACTTTATCAATCCATCAATTCATCAAATTATGTGGTGTTTTGCAGGTTGATCCAGTCGAACTATTTTCACATCCAATATCCTTGACCTCTTTTATTGATACAATAAAAGAGCATCTTGAATACCACAAAATCACTGTATCTGATTTTGAAGAACAAGTAGGATGGGAAATCGCTGAAATCTTAGAAAATCCTAGCCTATTGCTTAAGTTAAATTTAACCGCTCTGATGGACCTATGTAGATATACTAATACTAATTGGGTGGCTGTACTTAGTGGGGTAAGTCTAAGCTCTGAAACACCGAAACCAAACCAAAAGAATAATAATCCATAGGAGTAGCCAGGTAGATAGCGGGCAAGCAGATCAGTATAATGCTCCTCGAAAATCAGATAGGAGAATATACTGAGTAGAAGAAGCGGAAACGATGAGCTACGCACGCTGGGGAGGATGACGAGCGTAACGAATACATGTATCGGAGTGCGGTGGCTTGACGCCGCTTTCAAATCGGCAGGCTGAACACTGAAAAGCGGCGTCAAGTGGGCCGCACTCCAAAACCCGACTTCAATTCTGAGTGGAATAGGGTGTTTTCAGGTACTTTTTGGCCTGCTCCTGGCTGTCAAACACGTTGCGGCGGAGCGACACCAGCCGATACTGAGCCAGGGCTTTTTGGCGGTCGTTGGCCAGATCGTATAACTGTCCAGACTTGAGATGTGACAGCGTGATCAAGTCTCCATTGGCTTTGGGCGTGTGAATCACCCGCTGGTATCGCTTGAGTGCTTCAGCCTGATTGCCCTGGACCAGCAGGGATTCAGCAAATTGAAAATTAATCACATCGCGAATTCCAATGGCGGTCTGGTTCTCCAACAGTGCGGAAAAAACCTGATTGCTGGACTCGGCTTTTCCAGCTTTGGCCAGCGTCGTTGCCTGTTCGAGTTGAATCAAATAGTTGCGAGGGTATTTTTCAGCCAGGATGGCCAGTTCGCGGAGCGCGTCATCCATTCGGTTTTCACGTTTATAGAGCGCAATCAACATGGTTCGGGATTCATCTTTGACAAAGCGGGAATGGTCACGGGCTTCTTCCAGCAATTCAAACCCTTTTTTCTTTGAGCCTTTGACACCACCCATCAGCGCCAGCAATTTGACAGGTGCCGGAAGCGACCCGACCACATAGTTATAGACTCCCAGCGTGAGCCTGGCATCAATGTATGTCGGGTCGGCTTCGAGCGTTTTTTCATGGTAATCAACTGATTTTGAACCATTTCGCAGTGCCGCCAGAAATGACCGCATCACGGTTGCCTCGTAGGCAGCCAGCAGACCATGAGCCGATCCAAGGTAATAGAGCGCCACGGCATCCTTTTTGTTTTTTTTCAGCCGGCCCTCAGATTTGGTCATCGCCAGCTTTAACGTTTCGCGAAATGCCCTGTCAAATTCGGGATCGGCTTTCTCCTCCGACTCGGCGTAAAAGGACTTTGTGGCATACAGGTCTGTTTGCAACCGGCGCGAAGTGTAGAGTTTCCGTAGCCACATACAATTGGCCAGGCTCACATATCCGGATGGATGGTCTGGCTCCAGTTGAATCATGTGCCGAAACTTCTTTTCCGCTTCGGTATAGTCCAGGCTAAAGAGAGCGTCAAATCCATCAAGCCGAAGCTGGTCAAACGCGGGCATCACCGACGGAGAGGCTTCACCTTCCGCTCCTCTCCCAGCCGGCGATGATTCAGATCCTGACGACTGTTGCGCCTGTGTTGAGTGTGAAAAACTCAGAATCAGGCACCCGGAAAAAATGAACCAGCCAGCCAGGGATAAGATCTTTCTGAAATTGAGCTGCAAACGAGGGTTTGGAAAATGGTTCATTGGCTCACCTGCTTTCGTTTTGGCCTTAACTGTGGTTGATTGAGCCCAAATCAAAGGACATAAAGGACATAAAGGACAATCTGGGAGTTCATTTCGTCACCGCGAAGATTCGATTTGGGAAAAGTTGAGGCAATGACGAAAACCTGGTTCCTGGCGCTTGATTCTTAGCTGGTATTGATTGCCAGTCACCAAGCACCAAGTCCTAACCACTAACCACTAACCACTTTTTTCATTCTCAATTCTTCATTCCGTCAGAAAGGTATTTGGTTCAACCAGGGTGTATTCCCCGGAATCAATCACAAACTGACGCAACAGATGGGAATGGCCGGCTCCATAAATAACCAAAATTCGATCATTTGGCGAGTCGGTGATCCGCTGCAGATTGGCCATGATGCGCAGGTTTCGGGCATACCATTCACTGACCAGAGTTGCTCCAGGATACTCACTTCCCTTTCCTACCCGGAGCAGTTGCATATAGAGCGAGTGCCCGCGTTTGATATCTTCCGGGTCGTTCAGGTACTTGAAAATGCCGCTGACGGTCCGGGTTTTGATTACCTCATTGATTTTTCCGACTTCAGCTTGAATCACTGCCATTCCCTGGTTGATAAAGGCTTCCTGACCGTTTTTCTGGGCATAGTTCTGCATTTCTTCCCAGGGGAATTTCCCTTCGGCATCAATTGGATAGACGGTTTTGTGCCCACAGACTTTGGCCAGTCGAAACCCAACCTGGTACAACTCATTGTTTTTCAAAGCAAATTCGCCCGTCAGGTATTTCTGATAGAGTTTGTCCATCGTGTCAGTGCCAAAGGGCTGTTCAAGGGCGATTTTGGTGGGTTTAAAGGCAGCCAGTTGTCTGGCAAAGGCTTCAAGTTCCTTTTGCCGTTTCGGGGTTGAAACATCGTCGGCCTGGGCATTGGCAATGTCCAGATTGGGGTTTCCCATATGGTACGTGCCCAACACCATCACCGCTGGTTTCGGTGTTGCGGGTTTTGTTTTTTGGTTGGTGGCTGGTTCGGCAAGCAATGGAAAGGCTGACAGACAAGAAATAACTGTCAGCACACACATTTTCAAAAAAGCGCCATGAAAAATTGGTCGCATACGATTCCTTTCACGTGAAGCTGGGTGTTGAGAAGATTTCTGTTATTGGACGGTGCGTTTTCAGACCGGTTATGGCAATCTATCTATCTTTTACCACAGATAACCGTCTGCTCAAATCGCGCGCACATAACGATAATGGGAGGAACAAGGTTTTGCGAAAGGTACGTGTGTTTGTACTGGCTGCTCTCTTTCTGTGTGTCTCAGGACCAGGCTGGGCACAATCCAAATCAAATCCGGTTGATAAATTCCGCCAGCTCGAAGAAATTCTGCCAACCCCCAATGAATACCGAACGGCTTCGGGGGCACCCGGCCACCGGTACTGGCAGCAACGGGCGGATTACACGATCAAGGTCGAATTGGACGACACCAATCAGCGCCTCAGCGGGACGGAGACCATCACCTACACCAATAACTCACCTGATCCGTTGAACTATCTCTGGTTGCAACTCGATCAAAACATTTTTGCCAAAGGGTCGGACGCGGGCCTGACCCGCTCACCCAAAATAGACGAACGCGAGCCATTCAACACGCTTGAACGGCTGCTCACGGCTCAGAACTTCGATGGAAAATGCAACATTACGTCCGTCAAAGATATTCGCGGCACAAACCTGCCGTTTACGGTCGTGAAAACCATGATGCGGGTTGACTTAAAGACGCCGCTCAAATCGGGTGATTCATTCACATTTTCAGTGGATTGGAATCACAACATCAATAACCAGAGGCTGTTAGGCGGACGCGGCGGATACGAGTTCTTTCCGAAAGATGGAAATTATCTCTATGAAATCGCCCAGTGGTTCCCGCGCATGGCTGCCTATAACGATGTTTCCGGCTGGCAGCACAAGCAATATCTCGGAGCGGGCGAATTTACGCTGGAATTTGGAAACTACAAAGTCAGCATCACCGTGCCCGATGACCACGTCGTGGCGGCAACGGGTGTGCTCCAAAACCCGCTGGACGTCCTGACCAAAGCCCAACGCGACCGGTGGGAACAGGCCAAAACTGCGAAATCCCCGGTGTTTATCGTCACACCTGACGAAGCCAAAGCCAACGAATCCAACAAACCCAAAGGCAAGAAGACCTGGGTGTTTGCGGCGGAAAACGTGCGTGATTTTGCCTTTGCCTCTTCGCGAAAATTTGTCTGGGATGCCCAGCAACATACGGTCGAAGGCAATAAAGTGATGGCGATGTCTTTTTATCCGAAAGAAGGCATGCCGCTGTGGGATAAATATTCGACCCAGGCGATTATCCACACGCTCAATGTGTATTCGCGATATTCGTTTGGCTATCCGTATCCAACCGCGATTTCGGTCAATGGTCCAGTGGGCGGGATGGAATATCCGATGATTTGCTTTAATGGCCCACGTCCCGAAGAAGACGGCACCTATTCCAAGATGACCAAATATGGGCTGATTTCAGTCGTCATCCACGAAGTCGGGCACAACTTCTTTCCAATGATTGTCAATTCCGACGAACGCCAGTGGACCTGGATGGACGAAGGACTCAACACCTTCCTGCAGTATCTGTCCCAGCAGGAATGGGAAGACAATTATCCAGTTGGCCGTGGCGAACCCTTTACGATCATTGATTATATGACCAGTTCGGAACAGGTTCCGATTATGACCAATTCGGAATCGCTGCTCCAGTTTGGCAACAATGCCTACGCCAAACCCGCCACGGCGCTCAACATCCTGCGGGAAACAGTGCTTGGGCGCGAACTCTTTGACTTTGCGTTTCGCGAATATTCACGTCGTTGGAAATTTAAGCGACCAATGCCGGCTGATTTCTTCCGCACGATGGAAGATGCCTCAGGTGTTGACCTTGACTGGTTCTGGCGTGGATGGTTTTACACCACGGATCACACCGATATTTCCATTGAAAATGTCAAATGGATGACCGTCAACACCCAGAATCCAGACGTCGAAAAACCACTCCGTAAACAGGAACGCGAAAGCCAGCCTGAAACCCTCTCCAAAACGCGCAACAAGGCGTTACCCAAACGGGTTGATCAAATTCCATCGCTCAAAGACTTTTACAATGAATATGATGACCTGAAAATCACCGACCGGGACCGCAAAGAATACGCCGAGCTGGTCAAAATGCTTTCGGACCGCGAAAAGGAACTGCTCAACTCCGGGTATAATTTCTATCAGGTCGAATTTAAGAATATTGGCGGGTTGGTAATGCCAGTGATTCTCCAGATTGACTATATGGATGGGACCAGCGAAGAACTCCGCCTCCCAGCCGAAATCTGGCGCTATAACAACACAACGACCTACAAATTGATTCTGACGAAGAAGGAAATCAAATCGCTGACGCTTGATCCACACCTGGAAACAGCCGATGCCGATTTGACCAACAACTATTTCCCTCCGCGACCAGTGAAATCACGCTTTGAATTGTTTAAGGAAAAGCGTGAACGGCCCAACCCGATGCGGATTGAAATGCTGGAACGCAAACAGGGGAACGGGACCGATGATCCCAAGAAACCTGCCGAGCCAGCCAAAACTCCCGAGGCACCGCCGAAGGGGAAGTAATTGTGGTGAGGGTTTGGGGCTTGGGGCTCAGGGTTCAGGGTTTGAAAAAGACTAAAAGGACATAAAGGACAAAAAGGACATAAATTCGAAAACCCCGAACCCCGAACCCCGAACCCCGAACCCCGAACCCCGAACCCCGAACCCCGAACCCCGAACCCCGAACCCCGAACCCCGAACCCCGAACCCCGAACCGTCACAGGCCGCCGGAATTTCAATCACATAATCAGCCAGCTCTGCGGCGTGTGAATCACCTTCGGTGACTATGGCAATGAGAATTCCTTCGCGTGCTTTCACTTCCTGCATATTTGACAGGGTTTTTTCATACCGCAATTCAGATGCACGGGAACCTGGTTCATAGGGGGTGATAAACACCACCGGCAACCGGTCGTCAATCAAGGCATTGGGGCCGTGTTTCATTTCTCCTGCCGGGTAGCCTTCGGCGTGGATGTAGCTAATTTCCTTGAGCTTCAAAGCGCCTTCCAGGGCAATTGGAAAAAAGATTCCACGTCCCAGATACAAAAAATCCTGGCTTCGGAAAATGACTTTGCCCAATTCATCAATCTGGGTGTCCAGGTTAAGGACCGATTCCATTTTCATCGGCAACTGGAGTAATTGTTCAATATGGAATCGGAGGGCATCCTGGTCGAGCGTGCCGCGTTCCTGGGCCAAATAGAGTGCCAGTAAATACAGAGCGGTCACTTGCGAAGTAAATGCCTTGGTGGAGGCAACTGAGATTTCAGGTCCTGCCTGAGTCAAAATCGTGGCGTCAGCTTCGCGGGTTGCCATTGACCCAAGGACGTTACACACGGCAATCACGCGACTGTTTTTGGATTTGGCCTCGCGGAGCGCAGCCACCGTATCAGCCGTTTCACCGGACTGGGTCACGACAATCGTCAAAGTTGTCTGGTCAAGCAACGGATCCCGATAGCGAAACTCGCTGGCGTAATCAACTTCGACTGGAACACGAGCGAGTTCTTCGATGAAATACTTACCCACCATCGCCGCGTGCCAGCTCGTGCCACAGGCCGCGATTTTGATACTGGAAAAGTTCCGCCACTCACTGGGGCGAAAATCAATGTTATCAAGATAAACATGGCCTTCTTCAACTGATACCCGCCCGAGTAATGTGTCGCGGATGGACCGTGGCTGCTCATAAATTTCCTTGAGCATGAAATGACGGAACCCGCCTTTTTCAACCATGTGAGCGTCCCACATAATCCGGTGGATATTGGGGGACTGCGGGATGCCTTCAAAATCGGTCACCAGAACGCCAGAGCGGGTCAAAACCGCCATTTCCTGGTCCGCCAGAAAAAACATATCGCGGGTATGTTCCAAAATCGCGGGTATGTCGGACGCGATGAAATATTCGTTGTTTCCCAAACCAATGACAATCGGTGGGCCAAGCCGGGCGGTTACAATTTTGTCAGGCTCGTCAGCCGACATCACCGCAATGGCATAAATGCCTTGAAATTCAGCCACCGCCTGGCGCACGGCTTCTTCCAGGGATTCGGATTGATCACGGAGTTTCCCGATCAAGTGGGCAATCACTTCAGTGTCAGTCTGTGTTACAAACACGTGCCCATCACTGAGGAGTTGTTGTTTTAATTGGGCATGATTTTCAATCACGCCATTGTGAACCACCACAATTCGACCGCTCGCATCGCGGTGTGGATGGGCATTTTGTTCCGATGGTCGGCCATGGGTTGCCCATCGGGTATGTCCCACGCCATAGGTGCCATCAATGGGTTGTAATTTCAGGTTGGTTTCGAGGTTTCTGAGTTTTCCCGGAGCACGTCGGACAAACAGGTTTCCGTGATCAACCACGGCAATTCCTGCTGAATCATATCCACGATATTCAAGTTTTCTGAGGCCATCCATTAACACTGGAACGACATGCTTTTCACCAACATATCCCACGATTCCACACATACTGATTCTCCCCTTGGTCTTCCATTCAATAAAGCGGATTTTCTTTTCTGGTGAAAGAGGTTGTTTGGAGACTGGCACCTTATCACTTTTTTCTTTCCAGGCAACAGAATTCCATAAAAGATCTGTTTTTCCAGTGAGATACAAGAAAAAGAATGTTTAACTTCAATACTTATTTTCAGTGAAAGCACCCATTCAAATTTGTTCGCTTCCGCCTGTCAAAAATAAACGACTTCGAGCGTGTTGTTTCCAACCGGCTGCTGCATCTGCTTATGTGCCGCACGTTTGATAATTTCAATGACTCGCTGCTGGTCTTCAAACGTCAAATTGGGCGAACTAGGCAGACAAATCCCGCGACGAAACAGGCGTTCGGCGACGTCACCGCCAAAGCGTTCGGCCCGGGCATAGAGTGGTTGGAGGTGCATCGGCTTCCAGATTGGGCGAGACTCAATATCTTCACGCGCCAGCACGTCAATGACTTCATCCCGACTACATCCAAACTGGTCTTCGTCAATCAAAAAACAACTGAGCCAGTTGGTATGAAACCCATATTCAGCCTGAGGCATGAATTCAATTCCGGGTAAATCCTGAAAGGCGCGCTGGTATCGAAAAGCCACCTGGCGTCGCCGGTCAATTAATTCATCAACAATCTCTAACTGTCCGCGACCAATACCGGCCAAAATGTTGCTCATTCGAAAATTGTAGCCCATCTCGGAATGTTCATACGCAATCCCCGCATCACGGGCTTGAGTTGACCAAAACCGGGCTTTGTCAACCAGGGCAGGATCTTTGGCGGTGAGCATTCCCCCGCCGCTGGTGGTCATAATTTTGTTTCCATTAAAGGAAAATGCCGCAACATCTCCGAAGGTTCCGGCAGGTTTTCCCCGGTAGAGCGTTCCAACTGCCTCAGCCGCATCCTCTAAAACGGGAACGTCATATTTATGACACATCTCCACAATTGGATCCATATCGGCTGACTGCCCAAACAGATGGACCACAATGACGGCTTTGGGCAGGCGGTTGATTTTAGCTCGTTCACCAAGGGCCTCTGAGAGTATCTGTGGATCTAAATTCCAGCTTCGGGTTTCACTGTCCAAAAAAACTGGTTTGGCACCGAGGTACAGCACGGGATTGGCTGTGGCCACAAAGGTCAAAGTGGGACAAAAAACCTCGTCCCCGGGCCCAACACCAAGCAGCCGTAAACCTAATTGAAGCGCAGCGGTTCCGCTGGAGAGTGCAACGCACGATTGCCCGATCCGGTCGGAGAAATCAGCTTCAAAGGCGGTGATATTTGGGCCGACGGTTGAGATCCAGTTTGTGTCAAAAGCTTCCTGAATGTATTGGAGTTCACGACCACCCATGGTTGGAACGGAAAGATAAATGCGGGACATACGACTCATCCTTTTTCAACGTGCTCCGGCAAGCTGAAGCACAGAGGTTTGATTTCAACGGAATCAGCGGAAACAAAGTGAAATCAACTATTAAGGACTGAGTGAAGCGGATGGGAGTGGTCGAAGATGCGGAAGTGGTGGCTGAGGTTTTGAGAGAGGATAGGCGGGGACGCCAACGACGGTGATCCCTTCAGGTACGGATTTCGTCACGACGGCTCCTGCTCCAATCGTGGCGCCCGCCTCTATTCTGAGATACTGCAATACCTGTGCCCCAACTCCGACAAGAACGCCATCACCAATCAAAACACCGCCGGAAATGTTGACAGAAGGGTTTAAAAGGCAGCCTTTTCCAATTTTTGATTCGTGTCCAATCGTGCATCCATTGCTGATCATTGAAAAATCACCGATCTGTAAATTGACTGTTCCCAGCACATTAGCAAACCAGAGAACCCCACGCCCCAACTGGCAGGTATCTTCGTCATAGCGTCCGGTTGGATGGACCAATGTCGGCCACTCCAGATTTGGGTATCGAGCAGCCAGTTCCTGTCCAATTCGCAGTCGAACTGACGGAGTTCCGATGCCAAGTGCCAAGGCTGCGACACTTGAGGCATTTTTTTCGAGCCAGGAGAAATCACCCAGCACCTGATCCCGGCTGTCACGGTCGCCCAGGCGCGCGAGATCACTCACCAGATACCCGGCAAACTCATATATCGGGTGGATGCGGTTGATTTCTTTAATTAACCAGGTGACCTCGCGGGCACACCCACCCGCGCCAATAATTGCAATTCGTTTGCGTTCCATTGCAGATTCCTTTCTGGCAAAGGCCATCGCGGCTTAAAAATTACTGAAGTACATCCACCTGAGAACTTCCGCGAAAAACCGTGGCAGTTGCATTTCCTGGCTGGCTGATTCCTTCACGTCTGACAACTTTGACCAGCGTCAGAAAAATGATTCGCAGGTCGAGCCAGATGGACCAGTGTTTGACATACCAGACATCGAGATCAAATTTGGCTTCCCAGGAAAGCAGGTTGCGGCCATTGATTTGAGCCCAACCGGTAATTCCTGGCTGGACAAGATGCCGCTGGTTTTGTTCTGCGGTATAGAGTGGAAGGTACTCCATCAACAATGGTCGCGGGCCAACCAGACTCATGTCCCCTTTGAAGACATTGATCAACTCGGGTAATTCATCAAGACTGGTGCTGCGCAGCCACTGTCCGAATTTCGTCAGTCGGAGTTCATCTGGCAATAATTCGCCATTTTGGTTACAAACACTGGTCATGGTTCGAAATTTCATCAGTTCAAATGGTTTGCCACTCAGACCCGGTCGGTGCTGGCGAAAAAGAACCGGCCCGCCGAGTTTATATCGAATGAGGCAGGCCAGGCCGAGTAGAAGTGGAGATAACACCACCAACGCTGTACCCGCCAGTACGACATCAAACCCTCGTTTTGTGGTTTGTTTGATCAATTCCTGGTTCATATAACCTCAAAAGTAAAACTGGGGCAGAATGGATGTTTTTCAAAGGGTTGTGGCAGTCTTGTTTGGGAAATTTGTTATTACAATAATTCTATTTTCTGAGCCTCATCAGGCTGTGGCTTTACATCTAAAATTATTTCTTTAAACGGGTTAGGGGAAATATCCATTTATTGAAAACTTCTTTCTTCAGCGTACTTAGTTCCAATCAAACCTCACATTTGCATTCAATCACTTGTCAACTGTAAACCATCTAGTGCATCCTTCGTGCCACAACCAGGCATTTTGATGTTTCAGCATTGAATTATTTTTGCTGGAACGACTTCTGATGGCTGGCGTGGTATTCCCAATCAACACCCTTTACCCGCTCATACTTAGCCATTTCCACTGTACTGACAGGTAACACAAGGAGGATCTTGTGAAAAAATTCGTATTTTTTCTTCTCGCGCTTGGACTGATTTTCGGTTCAACCCAACTGGCATCAGCCCAAAAAACAACGGAACTCAAAGGAACCGTCGTGAGTGCCAGCCAGAAACCATTGACCAAAGCCCATGTTCGCTTATTTTCCCTGGTTGATTTGAAAAAACCCCTGGCTGAAGTCCAGGTTTCCAGCGATGGCAGTTTCAAGTTGCCAGCGCCTGGCACTGGCTGGTTCACTGTCGAATGCACCGGCGTTGATCATAAACGCCTTCTGTTCACGCTGCTGGTTGATCAACCTCAGCCAATTACGGTTTCGGTGAAGCTTAAAACCAATCAGTATGTTGACGACTACTCCAAACTCAAGGTGATTACCGATTTGGACAATTTCTCACCCAAGGGTGCCAAATCACTCGAAAAGCAAGCCGATGGGACCTATGCCGTCGAATTTGAAACAACAAAAGACAAAGTTGCTTACCAGATTGCTGGATTGGAAACCCAGGGGGGGACCATCAACGGCACCAACTCTGACGAATTTGAATATGACGGAGATGGTGATTACCGGTCAGTGGTCAAAGCCCAAAATGGAAAAGTCCATATTGTCTTTGATCCAACCAAACTAAACCGCCTGGCGGAACCAGCCTCAGTTGTGTTTGCAGATAAATCGTCCTCGGCTGGCAAAATTGGCGAGTTGTATGCCGGATCCAAACGGCGGGAGGAAGCATTTCAGACAGCCTTCCAGGCTAAAATCAAAACCAAACCTGACATCAAAGAGATGCAAGCCTTTTTCAAAGCCTATGATGAATCTGACGTCCTACCGGGTCTGGTACAGAGTATCGAATCTGAAAAAAATGCATCGGTTCGTCAATATGCCATGATCACGTACTTGATTGTAAAATCAGAGAAAAAAGATAAGGCCATTGCCCAAAAAGCCCTGGAAGAAATTCCGGTAAGTTCTGATCTATGGGCCAGCAATCCATTTCTGATGATGACTGCGATTGACCTGGCTGGCTGGAAAGACCGCAAAGAACAATACATCCAGGCAATTGTGGAAAAGGGTGCCAGTTCTAACTTTAAGGCCACGGCTCTGTTTTCGGGCCTCTCTGAGGCGGATGAAACCGAAAATGAACCGCTGATTCGTCACTATTATGACCGACTTATGAAAGATTTTGGCGATACCCAAATGGCTCAAATGGCCAAAATGCGGTTCAACCCGGATCGAAAAGTCAAAGCCGGTCAACTGTTACCAGCATTTCAGGTCAAAGACATCGAAAATCAGCAGGTGTCTTACTCAAACAATTCCATCAAAGGCAAAATTTACCTGATTGATTTTTGGGCTGTCTGGTGCGGCCCCTGTGTTGGAGAAATGGAAAACCTGCACAAAGCCTATGACAAATTCAAAGGGAATAACTTTGAAATCCTGAGCCTTTCCTTTGATCAGAAACCAGAGGACGTCAAAAAATTCCGTGAAGAAAAATGGAAAATGCCCTGGAAACACGCTTTTATCGAGGGCAACTTCCAAAGCGAGTTAGCCAAATTGTTTGAAGTCAACGGGATCCCAAAACCAATCCTGGTTGATGAAAATGGCAAAATCATTGCAATTGAAGGCAAACTCCGGGGTGAAACACTTGAACAGACGTTAGGCAAAGTCTTTGCTGACCGACAGAATGCTCCGAAGTAGGGCTGAAGACTCGCAAGCTCGGGGCTGAAGAAGTCGGGCTCAAGGTATGGAACCTGTTTTCTCCAGCCCACAGTCTTCAGCCCCACGCCCTGAGCCCGAGTATTTAGAGCTACGCTTCATTAAATCCCATTGACATCCTTCCCGCAATAAATTGTGGGGATTCCCTTGTGTGACAACTCAATGCCGTTACTGACACAAAGGAACGGGGCCACCACTGAAGGATTCCCCAGGTTCACGCTTCATTGGGATCTCCATAGTTCCCTCCACGTGCCACTTCACGGCAAGCCCTGCCGCTGTCGAACCAAACTCTTTCCACATCGTGTCTTTGGATTGCAAAGAGGCAACGCACATGGAAACACCTGGTAATATTACTGTGATTTTAGGAAGCTGGCAATACGAAAATTCGGACGGCATTCATCCTCGGAATGAATTCCGAGGTTTTCTGCCAGTAATCTATAAATATCAGCAATTTGCGGCGCCGTGTTGTCAATGCTCAACAGCTCTCGGGCCAGGTCCTGGCCCTGGAGCGCCCTTCGTCTGGCTTTATCTGGATTTTCCAAAACGTCGAGAATCGCACAGGCCAGCCAGGGCGGGTTTTTTGGGGGCACCAACCATCCGGTTTTTCCAGGAATAACCAGATCCGGAAAGCCTCCCACATCGGTGGCAATCGTGGGAACACCCAACATCAACGATTCAGCGGCCCCGCCGACGTTTTCCGAATGTGACGGATGAACTGCCACGTCAAAATCTGGATAGAGTTCGGCAACATCAGATCGGTTTCCAAGAAAAATGGCTTTATTCCCCAGTTTCTTCCGCCCATACGCCTGCACTTTGGCGGCGTAGGCATCAGCCCCAGCCCAGGCCCCGCCGACAAACACTCCGACCAGATCTGGGTTGCTTTCAAGACAGAGTGCCAGGGCATCAATCAAATCTTCATGCCCTTTGAGCCCGCGTGTTTGACCGACATACCATTTCGGCCCATAACAATAAGCCACCATGCCCACAATTTTGGTAGTTTCAGATAAACCCAATTCCTGCCGGAGTTTCCCGGTTTTTTGGGGCACAGTGTGATCAATATCGGTTCCGTAATAAGACAAAAATAACCGGTTTGGATCAATTCCCGATTGTTGATAGCGTTGGCACGTCCACGTACAGGAACCAATCCACACATCAGATGGACCGGCTGTCAGAATTTCGGCAGTTCGGAAAAACGGATGTTCTAAATGGAGCGGCCCTGGAACCTGAAAAATCCGAATTGGAGTTGAGGTTTTTCCCAAGGCCAGCCGCATCGTGAGCGTTGTCCCGACAAAATGGCTATGGATGATATCAGGGTTGATCTGGTCAACCAGGCGGCGAAACTCCCTGGCCATGGCTGGGAACCGATGTGGTTTTCGGATTGGGAAATCAGTTTGCAGATCGTGGACAGTGACCCCAGCCAGCCGATATTTTTCAACCATTGGTCCGCCATAGGAAAAATTCGGATCATCAAAGGGGAGTGCAACATGAACATCCATTCCGAGCCTGACAAGTTCCCGCATTTGACATAAGGCCCAGGCAGCACCAACCGAGGTTTTTACCAATTGTAGCACTCTCATAAACTCCTCCTTTTATAGTTGATAAGTCAGTAGTCAGTAGTCAGTAGACAAAACCCGGATCGTTGAATCCGTGGAATTCTTGAAAAGAAGTGTTCCTAAATAACCCAAATGGAACCAAATACACTTGACAAAAACTCACAAATCCCAACACCTGACTACTGACTACTGACTACTGACTGATATTATTGCAATTCAAAGACTTGATTTGGTCTCAGGCTGCTCTCTTTCAGAAAAACATGAGTGCTTACCCAGGCTTCGGTTGTTTCACGAACGGCTTTGTAATAATCCAACCGGGCCTGATGGAGTTTGGCTTCTTCATAGTCGTGGGCCTGGTCCAGGTTGCGGAGCGCCCCCCTCAACATCAAGTCTGGCTGATCCAAAAATTCACCAATGCGATGAGCGAGTGCCAGAGCATCACCTGCCGGGACTAAACAATTCTCAGGTAACAATTCCGGGATTCCGCCCACGTTTGATCCAATACAAGGCAATCCGCGGGCCATAGCTTCGATGAGGGCTCGCGGTAAACCTTCAGTTCGTGATGGAAGGACAAAGACATCAGACTGATCGAGTTCCCTGGCAACGGCGGCAAAACCAGCTACATGGCCGTGAAATTCGACCCGGTCGGCGATTCCACGTTTTTGAGCCAGAGCTTCAAGGCTGGAACGGTATTTCCCATCACCGCAAATCACCAACCGGAGGTTGTATCCGGCCTGAAGACACAGTGCGCAAGCATCAATCAAGACATCTGGAGCTTTGTACATTTGTTCAAGGCTGGCCAATGTAATGAGCCTGTATTCGCGATCCATTTCGAGCATTCGCTGTGAGTAACGGCCAATGATGGTTTCTTTGGTTACAAAACGGTCGGGCGTGAGTTCAATACTCGAATAAAATGATCGAACAGACTGCTCACTGGCTGGATATCTTTGTTGCAAATAGGCTTTTGTCACATAGCTGACTGCCTTTGCATTTCGGCACTGGCGCTGTTGTTCACGAGTAAACCACCACCGGAAAAAGGGCCGCAACGGATGGCGAATGGCTTTGGGGGAAAAGGCATCATAGGGGTCGCCCACCACTTCGACTCCAAACGGGTGGCCGGCCTGAGTCAAAACCGGCTCGACACAGGACGCCAGTTGAGAACCAATTCGCAAAATCACGGCATCGTCAGCATTGATCGCCTCACGAGCAGCCCGGATGACCTGTGGCGACTGCATCAAAAACTGGAGCGGTCCGTGATAGTCCGGAATTGGTGCAAAACTGACATTCTTGCCATCGGCGCGCTTCCAATCTGCGGGAACTGACGCGACCGGCCTGACACGAGCAATCACCTGCACGGTGTCAAAAGCTTCGAGGTAGCGTTCCCAAAAAGGATAGGAAAATGAACCGGGCGTCCACACCGAGCCATCGGTAAGTTGTTGGAATCGGAATTCAAGGGTTACGCTAACTCTCATGACAACCTCTTTGTTTCGTTTGGATTAGACGGTTTGGATTCTTTTGATTGTGCCGGGATGACAACCTGTTCGACTTCGGCCTTTCGTTGAACCGTCCAGGCACAAATCCAATACACCACCCACACCGTGACCAAACCAGCAATCAATTGGAAGGGCACGGCCACAAAGCTGTTGCGAATTTGAATCAACACAGGAAGAAATGTAACGCCTAACAGGGCCCGATTTAACGGTGAGTCTGAAAATCCGGAGATCCACCCAATCAGCCAGCCGGTCACCATCATCGCGATAACAACCCCCAGCGGACCAAAATTGTAATAGGCTTCGGCAACTGGGGAAAAACCAATGGGACCAACTCGTTTCATGACCTGTACATTGAGAAGCCGGTCATCATCTTCGGCATTGACCCGACCCCATCCTGGAACGACCCACACCAGGGCCCGGTCAAAGGGTGCCCAATAACTGGCACCATTCAAAAATTCGTCTCCATTTTCAGTCCAGGTAACAACGGCTGAAACTGGCCGGAGCGAGCTTCCAAGTTCCACCAGGGCTTCGGTGGGGCTGGCGGTGAGTACAGTCTGATTGACCTGCTCGACGCCAACTTCGCGGATCACACGAAGTGCCGAAATACCGCACAACAGGCACAACCCCAATACAGCGACTTTCCACACCGATTTTTGAGAACTTGATCGCCGTGCGAGAACCCAATAGGTCACACCTGGAAAAAGAACTTCTCCACGAAGTCCCAACGGCAGGGCAATCAATGCCCAGGCAGCAAAAGCCCCAAGCCCAACCCATTTCAAATGCTTATTCGTCGTGGAAGCCAGCCACACCAGTCCAAACCCAATTCCGAAATAGAGCCAGGACAGATTGGTTTCGCTGGTGGCCAATAGAAATGATTCATAGGAACCAGTAAAAATGCTGCTTCCCCCAGCGGCCCAAACGCTGCCAAACCAGGCCACCAGACAGGTCATTAGAATGGCCACGCCAAGCAACCCCGCAAATCGGTCGGTTGACTCCAGTAAAGGAAATGCCTGCCGTTGCTGCCTACCAAATTTCATCTGACCAAGGAACGCCCCCAGCGTCGCGCCCAGCAACCCAAGCAGGGATAGATAGGCGCCCAGTTGGGTATCTGAAGTAAAAAACCATTGCTGCAACGTGTGATTTTGGGCATCCGAAAATGGAATCCCAAGCCCAAAAATGACCAGCGCCCCAAAATGAAACACGGAAAAGACAACCAGAAACACAAATGAGGCCGAAGAAACGCCGCCCTTGATCAGCCTGGCCGTGCATAGCAGACACACCCCAACACAGAGTGAAATACAAAATGAAAAATCATCGAAGCTAAGGTTCAGCCAGGTATCCTGAATGGCAAGCGCCACTCCGATCCCGAAACCCATCAGCGCCAGCGCCAGCAACGTGACTGGCATCTTTTCAGGCTGGGTGGCTGGGACAGCCGGCGCGTCAACCGTCAGCGGGAGAACTGAAAAAGACTGATATGAGTTCTGAAAAACTGGGGTTGGGTTAAGCATGGGTGATTCCTCCGCGCCAGATGGTATAAAGTTCTTGAAGACAGGCTGAAATGCTGAAATGGCTTTGCTCAAATTTCGTCATGCTTGCGACTCGACTTCTGGTGGATTGGGATTGGTAAAACAGGTCCATCACCCGGTCAGCCCACTGTGCGTCCGACTCATCAAGCGATACTTCCCACACCAGACCAATTTCAGAAGCAATTTCTTTTACTCCTGGCAAATTACTGGCCACAACTGGCGTTCCAGCCACACAGGCTTCAAGCACTGCTCCCGGTAGCCCTTCCCATCGTGAAGGAAATATCATCAGGTCGGCGGCTTTGAGCAGTCGCGGCACATCGGTTCTCACTCCGGCAAAAACAAGCCGGTCCGCAATGCCCAGCGTTTCAGCTAACTGGTTTACTTGCAACTGGATATCCGGTGTTGTCCTGCCGACAAGCACCAGTCTGGCGGCAGGAAGACGATGCAGGACCTGGTGAAAAATTGTCATCAGTCGAACATGGTTTTTGGCCGGATCCATCCGCCCAACGTGGATAAAAAAAGGAGACTCCGGGTCGAGTCCGAATTCCCGACATACCCCCTGTCGGTCTGACGGCCCCTGAAACCGGGAGGTATCAAGCCCGTTATAGACCACCTCACACCGGTTGTCGGATTGCCATTGTTTCCAGGAAGCATCCATCGCCCCCTGACAAACAGCCAGAATGTTGGTTGCAAAACAGTCAATCAACCAGCTCATGACAGCGGTCTGAATCCGGCGGGAAAGAGTCGGAATCCGCCCATCTGAAACGCTTCGAAAGTGGGCAATTCGGATCGGGACTCTGGCCAGACGGGCAATGAATAAAACTGCACCCGAAAAATAATGGACGTGCGAATGAACGACCTGACACTGAACCGCTTTCATCAAGCGATAGAACTGAAGCGGAAATTGAGCGCTCAACCTGATTGGATGAACCACCCCGCCCAGGCTGGAAATTTCTTCATCCAGATCGCCAGGTAATCCTGACAGCGTGGCAAAGTGAAACTCAAATTCCGACGGGTTGAGGGATTTGAGCAGCTCAACTGTCCGCATTTCGGCACCACCCCGATTCATCTGCCCAAAGACATGGAGAATCCGAATGGGCGTCACTTTTTCCGAAATAACCGGGTCTGGGCTCTGAGAGTGTTCTTCGCATCGTCGGACGGCAACCCAAAGGGTGGCACACTTCAGTCCCGCATGCACCATTGCCGCCAGGATACTGCTCCAAATGGCGCCAATCAGTCCAAATTGGGGAATCAGAACTGTGCATCCGCCAACGAGGCAAAGCGTTTCAATCCCATTGCACGGCACCTGAATCCGAAAAAAACGAGCGGCGGTGACTCCATACCCGGCAACCGAACTGAAATAGGTCACCAGTCCATATACCATCACCCAGATCAGAAGATGAGCCTGGGCAGCATATTGGGGAGTAAATAATAAGGACACCACAGGCGGTCCAAAAAGAAAGGCACCAAGGACACCGCCGATTCCAATGACCAAAGCACAGCCAGCCAGCAATGTCAGCAATCGGACAAAGTCCCGTTTTCGGCCAGCGGCATAGAATTTTGCCAGTCTGGGGCTGGCAGCCTGACCCAGGGCATTGATCAGAGTGGTTCCCACCAGAACCAGAGAAAACAAAGCGGCGAGGATTCCAAGGTGTTGCAATCCAAGATGGCGTTCAACCCAATACCTGGGCAAATTGACATTCAGGGTATTGAGCAGCATGACTGCGCCAAGCGGAAGCGCCAGCCAAATGAGGGAAGTGAGCGGATTCCGGGTTTCCGAAGGGCTGAGGGCTGAGGGAGAAATAAAATCCCCGTGTCTGCGTGTCTGCGTGTCTCCTTGTCCGGGTTTTGGGTTCCGGGTTTTCAGTTGCGAGGATCGTAAATTGATCATCGGCACATCAAACCCAATCAGAATCAGGCACCAGACACACGCCATGGCCGCCACGGTCACGACCAGACTGTGGCTCAGAAAAAAGACAATCCACGCAATCAGAACCGTTGAAACTCCACGCAACATCATCGAGATCGAAATGTGATGCATGGCTTCATCCAATTGCCATTTTCCATACACAATATCGCTGAACGATTCGAAGAACTTTGCCCCGGCAATACCCAGGATTACCAGTTGAACTTCGGCGGAATACGGCGTGATCAAAACCACTATCGCAATCCCCATCAATGCCAGGAGTGAAGTCACCAGTCTCACTGTCACATAGTCGGAAAAGGCAAACCGGTGACTGGCATCGGTGGACTGCACGGCTCGCAAATTCAAATTCGCAAATGAAAAAATGGGGGTTGTCACGGCCAGTCCCAGTGCGTAGATACCGACCAGTTCCGGATTGCCCAGTTTGGTAATGATCACCAACACCAGCCACTGTGACAGGGCAAAAATACTATTTCCAACCAGTGTCCACTGGAAGTTGCGACGAATTGATGGCATAGGCCCTCACATCTCTGGGGGTGTTGTTGAGAAAGTAAGACGATTGCGGGTTCAGGGTTCAGGGTTCAGGGTTCAGGGTTCAGGGTTCAGGGTTCAGGGTTCAGGGTTCTTTTCGTCCTTTATGTTTTTACAAACCCTCTCCCGGCTTGTTAGACCATTTTGCAATGAACACCTCGCACTAACAAACGGCTAAATCGTTGAGAAAATTGTATTTCCCTGAACCCTGAACCCTGAACCCTGAACCCTGAACCCTGCTTTTACATTGTTAACGGAAACTGTAACCCTTCCAGCTCAGTAGGAAAATTTTCAAAACTCGCGTCTATCGTGGTGTCGGTTTTCATCCAGGCTGCCAGTTCACCACTATCCACCTTTGACAAATCAATCTGGTATTCCTTCACAATGCTCTTGAGCCAAAGTTTAATGCTGAGTGGATGACAGGTGTTCAGGTTATGCGGCACTGTGCTCAATTTCTGAGAGATTTTTTCGAAGTTGATTCCGGGACAATTGGCCACGACAATTTTGGGATGGCTGGTCGGGCGGGTATTTTCCGAGTCGAGATACAACTCTTCGTACAATTTTTCTCCAGGCCGAAGCCCGGTGTAGACAATGTCAATATCTTCGTGTGGACGCAGACCCGACAGGCGGATCAGATCATAGGCCAGATCGGCAATTTTGACCGGTTCGCCCATATCCAGCGTGAAAATTTCTCCGCCCCGGCCAAGCGCAAAAGACTGGAGCACCAACTGAACGGCTTCGGGAATGGTCATAAAGTATCGGTTCATTTCCGGATGGGTGACCGTGACTGGCCCGCCGCGACGGATCTGGTCTTTAAAGGTTGGAATAACACTCCCAGCACTGCCAAGCACATTTCCAAAGCGAACCGTAATAAACCGGGTGGCCGATATCCGATTCATTCCCTGGATATAAAGTTCAGCCGCGCGCTTGGTGGTGCCCATCACGCTGGTCGGGTTGACTGCTTTATCGGTCGAGATCATGACAAATGCCTGACACCCAAATGCATGTGACAGATCCACGACATTCTTGGTTCCGAAAATATTGTTCTTGACGGCTTCAGATGGATTGCACTCCATCATCGGCACGTGCTTATGGGCCGCAGCATGAAAAACAAACTCCGGCTGGTAGTGATGAAACAGTTTCTTGAGTCGGGACCGGTCAGTGATATCCACAATGGCAGGAACAATGTGTGTTGCTTTGTCTTTGAAGGTGCGAATCAGTTCCTGCTCGATATAAAAGAGGCTATTTTCCGCCTGTTCGGCTAAAACAAGGCAGGAAGGGTCCAATGTCATGATCTGCCGGCACAATTCAGAACCGATACTGCCGCCAGCACCGGTTACCATCACCACTTTTCCTCGAATCAGCTTTCCAATAGATGCCAGGTCGGTTTGCACGGGCTGACGATGGAGCAGGTCTTCAATCTGGACTTCCCTGACTTGCGAAACCATCACTCGCCCGCTGACCAGTTGATCATAGGAAGGCAGGATTTGATAGGGAATCCTGGTATAGCTGAGTTCCCGAACAATCTGGCGCATCTGTTTCTGAGTTGCGCTCGGAGCAGCAATCAGAAATCGTTGAAAATCATACAGTTGTGAAATTTTTTTTGCGTCTCGGATGGTGCCGAGCACTGGGATTTGATGAATGCGGGCACCAGCCTTGTGAGGGTCATCGTCCAAAAATCCAAGGACGGTGAGGTTGAGTTCTGGATGAGCCTGGATTTCTCGGACCAGAGCTTCCCCGGCATCACCGGCACCAACGATGACAATGCTGGTTTGCTTAATCACTGATGCTTCTTTGGGTGTACAAAAGACTTGTACAAACCGGGTTTGGACTTTTTCTTTAAAAAACCGGAGCGACACGCGAACACTCATTAAGGCCACAAAGGCAAAGGCCCAATCAATCAAAATTACGCCCACCGGTACCGTAAATGTATCTGGCAGGACCAGGCGAATTCCCAGTAACACCAGTGAGCCAACGGTTACCTGATTGGCAATGCACAGCATGTCATTTAAACTGACATATTTCCACCAGCCCCGATACCCAGAAAACCCAATGCCGACCAGCAATTTCACTAAAATGACGGCCCAGACCGTTTTCCAAAATGGAAAGCCAACCTCTTCGGTGCTGTACTGAAATTCAAACCTGGCACAAAAGGCAGCCAAATACGCTCCGAAATAGATGACCGAGTGCAATAAAATGATGAAAAACAACCGGTATCGGAGAATAAAGAGTTTTGTCGCGTGCATAGTGGTTCAACCTTTTTTCAAAAGTATGAAGGGACGAATCTGGATTTGTCTTTTCAAGTTCAAACGTACCCTTCGTGTTTGCCCAGAGAAGTGCAAATGAGATGCCATTTGGAGTCAGTCTTTTTTTCCATCCAGGTTTTGAATCTTCCAACCAGGGAATTCTCCGCGCCAGGTGCGGAAAATATTTTTTTGCACAACTCCGGAATCCCCCACGAGCAACAAAAATCAGGAAAGCTGGAACAAGATTTGCACTTCATCTCCCCAGAAATACAAAACCAGACGGTTGCCAAACCTGAACCTTGAGTTTGCCTGCGCCAATCAACGAGATTGATACAATCAGCAACCAGTGGCAAGAAATCACAGTGGATTTGTATACCTGTTGGCCCTTATAGAATGAACCAGATTTTGGAGGCTGCTATGTTTGCAAATAACTCAAATGAATCAGCATTGACAGTATTAGACTCAAATTGCCAGACGCCGGTGGTCGCGTCCCCCTATCAACTTCCAGCCAGAAGCGACGAAATCCCGGCACCAGCGGGTTGGCAAAATCCTGTCATATCTGGTTTTTCGGCACCGGCTTCAACTCCGTTGAGCCTTCGCCAAATCGTTCAGGCCATCTCGCGTTATAAAGGATTTATTTTACTCTTTGTAGTGCTGGCCCTCGCGGTCACCGCCTATGGGCTATCGGGGACCAAATCCACCTATGAAGCCACCGCCACGCTCCAAATTGATCCCGAATCAACTCAAATGGCCTTTGGCCAGGACCAATCCCTGACGCCAAACCGGGTTGACCCAGATTATTTCAATACTCAGCTTAAACTCATTGTGAGCCCTGAAAATGTTCGGACAACCATTCGGAGTTATCAGTGGGACCAAAACCCGCAATTCCCGGTCACTGGACCAACCACACTCACCGGGGCACTGTTGGGTCATTCAAATGATCACCCGAGTGAAGACCAGACCGCACCAAATGGACTGATCGCCTCAGGGGCCGCTTCCACACCTGATCAATCAGAAGATCAAAAACCAGTGAACGAAGCCCTGGTGAAAGAGTTAACCGATCACCTGCGTGTGGCACCAGTGCCCCGTACCCGGTTGATCAAAGTGATGTATCAACATACGGATCCGGTTCTGGCTGCCCAAATTGCCAACAGCGTCGCTGAAACCTACATCAAAAATAACCTCAATTTTCGGGTTCGGACTTCAAAGAACAAATCTGAATTCCTCCAAAAACGGCTGACTGACCTCCAACTCGATATCAATGATGCCGAAACGGGTATGATCGCCTATGGCAAAATGAATGAGATTGTCTCTCTGGAACCAACCCAAAACACGGTGGCCGAGCGGCTGATTATGCTCAATCGCCAACTGGTCGAAGCTGAAGGGTCACGCATCCAGGTCGAATCCGAAGTCCTCACGGCCAAAAACACGCCGCCGGAAAGGCTCCCAGACATCATTAATCATCCCGGAATCCAGGCCCTGCGCGAGCGCTTGACCACCCTCAACCAAAAGAAAGCCGAATTGCTGGTTGAATACACCGAGGATTGGCCCGAAGTCCAGCAAATTAACCAGACAATTGCTCAGGTTCAACGGGACTTGAGCACGACTCAAAAAAATATCATGGATTCAATCCAAAGCCGGTACACGGCTTCGAAGGAACGCGAAGACAAGCTTCGAAACGAATATGCCAAACAAATGGGGCTGGCTCTGTTACAGAACGAAAAGGCTGTCAACTACCGAATCCGGCAAGAAGAAATCAATACCAAGAAAGAACTCTATAAATCACTCCTGACCCAGGCCAAAGAAGCTGAAATTACAGCCAGTTCAGAAGCCAACAATGTGTCAATTTCCAGCCTGGCCACCATGCCCAAAAACCCGGTCAGCCCCCATGTGCCATTTACCCTGGCACTGGTTTTTATCGGGTCCCTGTTTGGTGCCTCGGCACTGGCCGTGGCTCGCTCCCAATTTGACAATCGGATCGTCACCCAGGAAGACATTGACCAGTTTGTTCAAATGCCAACCCTGGGCGAAATCCCCAGAATTGATAGTTCTTCACCCCAGACACTGTCTGAAAAACCAATCAAAGTTTTGACAACCGGGAAATCCAGCCTTGAGGCCAAGGAAGAAAAGAAGGAACTGGCACCAGCCAAAGTCCAGCATCTGGTGGCAACCGCCACATTAAACTCACTGGTTGGCGAGGCTTTCCGGCAGTTCCGGACATCACTCCTGCTTTCAGTCTCAACTGACTATCGAAACCGGGTCATCCAGATCACCAGCGGTGTTCCCACTGAAGGTAAAACCACGACCGCCGTCAATACCGCTATTTCGCTGGCTCAAACCGGTGCCACAGTGGTTCTGCTCGATTGCGATTTGCGCAAGCCCAGCCTGAATAATTTGTTCTCGGTTCGCCCCGAGTTTGGTCTTTCACAATACCTGACCGGACTGTGTCAGTCGGCTCAAATCATCACGGAAACCAGTGTCAATAACCTGGATGTCATTTGTGGTGGTCCGATTCCGCCAAATTCCACCGAGGTGTTGGGATCGTTTCGAATGTATAATCTGCTCGAAAACCTGGTCAATGCGTATGATTACGTGATTGTTGACACCCCACCGCTGCTGATGTTTGCCGATGCCTTGATTTTGTCGCGGATGGTAGACAGCGTGGTGCTGGTCACCAGATCCAATTTTTCACGACGGGATCTGGTCCGGCAAGCGACCCGCCGATTACAGGCGGTGAATGCCCGGCTTTTGGGTGTGGTTCTCAATGATGTTCCAACCAAACACAAGGATTATGGGTATGGGTACTATTCCAGCTCAAGCTCCAGGCCAGAAGCAACCGGGTTGATCAAACAGGCCACCCAGGCGCTTCAATCGCTTCGCAACCGATCAGCCGCGTAACTGGTGGGCTCACCAGCAACTTGACAGAAAGCGGCGAGAGGTTCTTAATTCCCGCATTGCTCTCATAGTTTTCCCCTTCGACTCTTCTTTTATTGGGAACTCCGAAGAATGACCTGGCTCTAAACCATTCATTATTCGGAGTTTTTTTTTGGTCAGGAAGTGAATTGTCACTGCTTCTATCAGCATTTCAGATAAATATTTCACTTTAGGAAGCTGCCCCCATCCCGGTGGCTTTCATGACCTGGGAGACAAAAGATTGTGCCCGAACAACTCCTTTGAGTTGCCGCTCAGTTTTATCAGCAATCACCGGGAGCCAGCTCACACTGTTTTCACGCATCAGGTCAGCCGCGGCCAGAGCCGTTTCAGTGGCCACCACCACAATCGGATCTTTTCGATGAAATTCCTGGACCAGGGCACTCCGACCAAGGCCCATTTCGAGCGCCCGCAACAACTCCGTCCGGGTGAGGATTCCATCCAGGCGGGATTTATCGGGTGAAACCAGGCAAAAATCAGGATGATATTGATCAAAAAGGGCCAGCACATCCGCCAGCGTCTGGTCAGGTCGAATGAACATCTGCCCGGTTTGGGTGGTGATATCCAGCACTGAAATTTGCCCAAGCGCCTCACGGACCATCGGCTGGTTTTGCCAGTTTCGTCCACTGCGTTGGTTCACAGCTTCGGTCAACACCCGACGGAGCGGTGCCAGAGCCCGCGACACCTGGGTAAACACATTCCGACCCAAAACAATGGCTTCAACCGCCGTTTTCGCCCGGATGCTGGCGCTTCGCGGTTGATTATTGATCAAGGCCATTTCGCCAAAAAACGAGCCTTCACCGAGCACGGCCACCAGTTCTTCGGGAGTTTCTGGGGAATGTTTGCGCAAAACCTCGACCTCACCCTTTTCAATCACATAGAAATTGGTCGCCGGGTCGCCCTGGCAAAAGACATAATCGCCGGGTTGGAAATAGGCGCGGGATACCCGTTCGGTCTGATTGACTCGGAAATGAGTCAAGTCCCGGAAAAAGAGTAAGTTGAAGGCCCAGTCAAACCCAACTTTGACTCGTCGGGACCAGCTTGGGAGCTTAAACAAATACACCCCGCGCCAGATAAACCAGGCCACAAACCCGGAAAATTGCAACCCAAACATTTCAGCCACACCGACATGACCGCCAATCGAGCACAACTGGCCCAATGGCCGATGCGAAAAAGGCTGGGTCGGTTCATTGCGGAGCGACCGAATGATATTGAGCGCAACCTGTCTTCCCTGTCGCTCGGCAAACTGACCCGTTGGCGGTGAAAGCTGACTGTCGAAGGCATTTGGAATCCGGGCACAATCCCCAATCGCCCAGGCATTACTCGACCCAACCAGCCGCATATCGGATTCGGTTATCAGGCGGCCTTTGTCTTTTTCAACTTTGAGGCGCTCCACAATCGGTGACATGGATGTTCCCACGGTGCAGACAATGGTTCCGCCACGAACGCGGTCGTCATTATCCAACCGCACGCCGTTGGCAGTCGCCAGTTTAGCGCGACGGTTCAGGATGACATTAATTCCAGCTTTCTTCATTTTTTCAAGCGCAAAGTCCCTCAGCGTCGGAGACATTTCAGGCAATACCTGAGGCTGCGAATGCACAACCGTGACCTGGATTTCAGACTTCTCAATGCTTGAAAAAATGTGGGCACTGCTCCGGGCCAGGTCGTTGATTTCGCCGGCGACCTCCACACCGCTAAATCCACCACCCACAACAATAAAGGAAAGGTACTGCTTTTTCCGTTCCGGGTCGTCGCACACATCAGCTTTTTCAAGTTGCCGCAACACGTGCGCTCGCAGGGCAATGGCGTCGCCAATGGTTTTGAGCGGAAATGCATGGTCAGCCATGCCGGGGACGGTGCTTAAATTGGCAATTGAACCACAGGCCAGCACCAGATGGGCATATTCAAGGAATCGGGAGCGACTGTCTTCGCCTTCAAATTCAACCTGCGAATTGGCCAGGTCTACGCTGAGCACATCTTCAGTTCGACATTTCACCTTTGGAAGCACCCGACGCAACGGAGCGGCAATATCCGAAGGACTCAGGGAGGCACCAACGACTTCAGCCAGCAACGGGTGAAAGACCATGTGGTTTTCACGATTAAAGAGCACAATTTCATATTCGGACGGGCGTAATTTTGACCGCAGTACTTCGGCGCATTTCACACCGGCAAATCCACCGCCGATAATCACGATTCGTTTGGCAGGCATTGCGGCACCATCCTTTGAGAGTTGGGGATTTTACGAAGGTTGGTTCTAATACAAGTTTGTAGTCAATAGTCAGTAGTCAGTAGTCAGTAGTCAGTAGTTCACTAAGTTTACCTGATTGAATCACTTGCCTGTTGGCGAAGACAAGTATTTCATTGCAAACGAAAGTCTGCCCAACAATATGGAGCTTGCGGTCAGGTGTCAAACCAGGGGCAAAATCCGGCTTCGGAACTGGGGAGATGCTCAAATGAGTTTCCTCACTTAACCCTTTTGAATTGAATAGATTATATCACTGTCAACGCGTTGACACTTTGGACGAATCATTATTTCAAATCGGGAATTTGATCCTGATTTTGAACCACAGAGGACACAGAGGAACACAGAGGTAAATCAATGAGCATTCCTCTGCGTTCCTCTGTGTCCTCTGTGGTGAGTATTAATTGGGGATGAATGATCTTCTTTTGATGAGATTTATGGTGTTATTGCTTTGCGAACAACTGACAACTGACTCAAAACTAAGGGACCCAGAAGAAAATAAAATCCCAATGAAACAGGGTTCAGGGTTTGAGGCGATGAAGCAACGGGTTCCGCTCAAGATGAGTACCAGGAAACCGGCGGTTACGGCTCAAGTTGGATTAGCCTACCCTGAACCCTGAACCCTGAACCCTGGTGGTATGATATTTCCATCCGACTCCCTAAAAAGCCTCCAGGCCGTGTTGGTATCAAGCCGGACGCTCGCCTGGGCGCCAGCCTGGGCGCCAGCCCCCAACTGCCAGCTTGCATCCCGCCGGAGCAGGTGCCATTCACCTCCGGCATCTCCACTGATAAACACATTGAGAACGTGTCCGGTCGGAGCCAGTGTCCCTCGAAAGGCATAAGGCAGGGCATACATCGAAAGATCCAGCACCGGATAAAGCCATTTGCGTTCCAGCAACAACGGCGCCCCAACCGCATCGCGAATCTGGGCCTGATGATGCCACTTTTCAGTAAAATCGCGGCCAATATCCATCCAGTTTCGAGATGAATCTTCACCCGCCCAGGCCACCGGGAAAATGGCTTCGCCATCGGGTGGGAGCGACAGAAAGAATTCAGCCACCTGTGGCCCGGCCCATTCCAGCAAGTCGGTGAGCATTCGCGGGCTAAGCCGCTGTGTCGCCTGCACCCAGGTGGCGTTCAAGGAATTTAAGAACCCAACCAGTTCAGCGTAACTTCCAGGAGGTCCAGCCGGTGATGGAGGAAAATACCCATCCCGATGAATCGAGAGTCGGCGCAGGTCACCATCCAGAATGTGGGTGACCACGTCTTTGACCGTCCAGGTGCCAGCGACGGTCGGTTTTGACCAGTCAGCCGGAGCAAGGCTTCGCAGCAGAGCAACCAGTTCCTGTTGAAGTGGCAAAAATAAGTCAGCAGTTTGAATAAAAGTCATAATGAAGGGCTGAGGGCCATAAGCGCCAGGATAAGGAAATGTGAGCCTGTTTGAGACAAGGAGACGAGGAGATCCTCCGACCAACGTTAGGAGCGGGAGAATATTTTTTCTCCTTGTCCCCTTGTCCCCTTGTCCAGATCAAGCTTTGTTTCCTCATCCTGGCGCTTATGGGGTTGAGGGCTGAAGGTCTGGGGAAAAAATCGCCAAAGCCTGTTAAGTTATAGATTTTCAGAAAAAGAAATCTTGCTGGGAGCGCCGGCATCTTGCCGGCATAGATTGAAGATTAACTGATTGATGCTGGCAGGATGCCGGCGCTCCCAGGAAATACTTAGTCAAGTAATTCAATCAAATAAATTTAGTGAACTACTGACTACTGACTACTGACTGGTTTACTTAATCAATCGTTCCGGCGTGTTCACCGACTCGTACTGGATTTTCCCGTCACCTTTTGAACTACAGTTCCCTTTCAACGACTCGGTTTCCCCTTTTTTGTGCTGAAACCGAAGCCCATTCTGGATGGTCTCGTAGTCAGTCAAATTTTCAATTTTCGCGGTGAACGTGTATTCATAACGATAACTCTTTTTCCCAGTCTTGATTCGGTTCTGGTGATTGATCGTGATATCACCCACTTTGACCTTTCCACCCGAAATCAAACCCTGATAAACAGCGTCCTTTTCAATGAAGTTTTTGACATTTCCCTGATGGTTGGTACAGGCGGCACTGGCCAGAATGACGACCATTACCAGCATCAGCCCAATCCATTTACCTGGCATTGATGTTCGAAAGGCACTCATATCCAGTTGTCGGCTCACCATTCTAATTTCTCCTTTATTGAAAGGCTGATGTGGTTGGGACGGGAATGAATTTAGAGAATAGCCAAACCATAGCCTTCAGCCAGGAAAAAGAAAAGTCTGAAGTGGGACAAAATAGGGCTAAAGACGTTGGGTTGAAGAATTGGTTTTATTTCATCCCTCATCCTTCATCCCTCATCCCTTCCTTCGCACCCGCAACACGGTAATTTTGGTGGGATGGTTAAATGGTGCTGGATCTACCGGAAACGGGGTAACAGTGGTCTCGGGATAGCCAGCAAAGTCCGCCGGCACGGGAATGAAGCGTTCAATCGAAAGGTACCCATCCTCACAAAGCTTTTCCAGCGTGTGGATATACTCGGCGCCAGAAAGAAACAACGCATTGTTGACGACGACCAAAGCGCCTCCGTCTTGAACGAGAGGTCGAACTTTATTGATCAGGCGAGGGGTTTCGTTTTGGGTTTGGACAGTACCTTTTGAAGTACTTGAAAAAAATGGCGGGTCAAGCAGGACACAATCAAACAACTGACCGCTTCGTTTTAGAAAACTGATTTTCGGCCAGAAATCACCGACGATAAAATCCGATTTGCGGATGGGGAACCCGTTCAACGTGCAGGATTCTTTGGCAACGTTCAAAAACCGGCGACTCAGGTCAAGCTGAACGACGCGCGAGGCGCCACCAGCCTGGGCCGCGACACCCAGACTCCCCGTGTAGGCAAACAGGTTCAGAACCGTTTTCCCTTCCAGGTGTGCCTTGGCCCAGGCCCGGAGGTCCCGGGTATCGGCATAAAAGCTCGAATCCCGGTTCATCATCAGGTCAATTGCATACCAGACGCCATGTTCACGGATTTTTCGGTCGGGTTTTTCACCAAAAATCAGAGTTCCATTCCGTTCGGAATCAGTCTGGCCATGTCGGATTTTGAGCACGACGGCACGAACCCAGGGCAGGCGCGAAAGCAAGAACTCTTTCACTTCGACCATCAAATCTGCGGCGGTGTCAGGCGGGTCGGCATAATTATGAATGACCAGGGTTTGGGCAAACAGATCCACCACCAACGCCGGGCACCCTTCGGTAAAACCGTTCAATATCCGAACTGCCGCTTCGTGGCGCGAGTCAAACAACTCCTGCCGGGCAGAAAGAGCCGCATCAAGCAAAGATTGAATCACTGGAATTTCATCACTCCCAAAGAAGAAGATTCAGTCTTTGTACCATCCGCGGCCCGAAATCCAAACCCGGCGGGGATTTTGAAAACTCGGAGCTTCAGTTCAAAAAGAACTCACCGGGCTCCGCCCAGTTGGGCACCATATTTTTCAGCTTCGTTTTTGGTCGGAAACGGTGGGTTTGCCGGGTCATATTCTTTCTTTGGGGCATAATTCTTAATCTCAACCCGGCCCCCTTGCAGGTTCATGCCCAGCAGGCGACGGACTTCATTTTGCCAGGACGCTTCGGCTTTGACCGTGCTTGAATCCACGGTTTTGACTTGATCAAGCGCCAGCGGAATCCCCGGAGTCATTGACACGTTGCCCGAACCGTCTTTCACCAGCGGCACATCACCAATCATCCCCACCGAAATCGGCTGTTTGCGACCTCCAGCGGAGATAATCATGACCACTGCATCCGATTCACTCTGACCATGCAACAACCCGTTTCCAACAAAATTATTGTTTGAAACCACCATCGGCGGCCCGCCCAGCGCCAGAATCGCACCGCCGAAATTTGAATAAAACAGGTTATTGGTGATCAGGATTTCACCGGCGGCGTCTTTAGAGCCAATTTCCAGACTCGCTGGATTGCTCGTTTCCGGGTCCGGGTTATAGGCCCAGTTGATCAAAAAGCTACAGTGATCCACCACAATGCGAGCCGGTTTATTGCGAAACCGGGCCGAATCAAGTTTTAGAGGGATGCGATTGTTGAAGATGATGCAGTTTGAAAACCGGATTTCGGCTTCTGGGGTTGCCGCTCGAATCAGGGGTTCAATCGCCCGATTGGCGGAATTGGCAATCACACAGTTTTGAAACACGAGCAAATTGGTTTCCAAATACTCGTGTTTTACCAATTGAGAAAGTGAGGTGACAAAAGAAGGCCCGATCAGGAAAAATGGGAAGATATGAAAAAAACAATACTCAAATTTCCAAATGATCAAGGCCGGGAAGCAGTATATCTGGCCGGAATGGCAG